>JBNJFN010000017.1:0-20609 GCA_051746885.1 Bacteroidota bacterium
AATTTTACTTCTAAGATTGCATTATTTGCTCCACTCTCCATGGAACCCGCATGTTTTATGCATCTCCTTTTGTGAAGGTTCCTGCATGCGGGTTTCATTCTGTTAATTGGTATTGATTTACTTCAAATTTAAATAAATAATATGAAATTGTCAAAACTTGTTGGTGGAAGCTTCAAAATTAATGAAATAGCTAAATCTTTTTACGCTTGGAATGGTTGAAGTCTTTTACGAATAGAGAATTGTATCAAGCAGATGTAGGGTTCAAATTGTATGCAATTCTGGTTTTTTTTATATATTTCTTTGTTTTTTTACAAGAACATCTTTTAAAGTTAATTAAAATGAAGGATTTAAACAAGTTTAAGCGTGAGGCGCATGAAATGGTTGAATGGATAGCCTCTTATTTTGAGAATATAGAATCATATCCTGTTAAGTCGCAGGTAAAACCAGGGGAAATATACCAGGAGTTGCCTGAAGAGATGCCCGGGGACGCGGAAGAGATACCCCATATCATTTCTGATTTTAATGAAATTCTAATGAAGGGGATTACTCATTGGCAGAGCCCGGATTTTTTCGCCTATTTCCCGGCGAATTCCAGTATGCCATCGCTACTTGCCGAGATGATGACTGCTGCTATCGGGGCCCAGTGTATGAAATGGGAAACCTCACCTGCTGCCACTGAGCTGGAAGAAAAAGTGATGAACTGGTTAAAAGAAGCAGCCGGTTTTCCTGAATTTTTCCAGGGTGTTATTCAGGATTCTGCATCCACTGCTACCTTGGTATCACTACTTACAGCCCGTGAACATCATGTCAATTATCAGATCAACGAGAAAGGGTTCTTAAATCAGGGACCTTTCAGAATATACTGTTCCGAAGAAACCCATTCCTCTGTTGAAAGGGGTGTGAAGATTGCAGGGTTGGGTAAAGAGAACCTTGTGAAGGTTGAGGTAGACGACAATTACCGTCTCAGACCCGATAAACTAAAAGACGCAATTGAAAGGGACAAACGCCAGGGCATGACTCCATTATGTGTGATTGCTACATTGGGCACCACCGGATCCACAGCCATAGATCCTTTACCCGAAATAGCCAGTGTTAGTAAGGAGTATGAGATATGGCTTCATGTAGATGCAGCCTATGCTGGTTCAGCTTTAATCCTACCTGAATACCAATGGATGGTAGAGGGCATTGAGCAGGCAGACTCCCTGGTTTTTAACCCACACAAATGGTTGTTTACCAATTTTGATTGTTCGGCCTATTTTGTGAAAGACAAAGAGGCATTGGTGAAGACTTTTCAGCTTGTACCGGAATATCTGAAAACCAAATCGGATGAACAGGTCAACAATTATTCGGATTGGACCATTCCACTCGGAAGGCGTTTCAGAGCACTGAAATTGTGGTTTGTTTTAAGGTATTATGGATTGAAAGGGCTGCAGGAAAAGCTTAGGTATCACATCGGACTGGCCCAAGGTTTTCGGAACAAGGTTGATGAACATGAATCTTTTGAGATCCTGGCTCCAATGACCCTGAACGTGGTATGTTTCAGGTATCATCCGGCGAGCGTTCAAGATGAAGAACAGTTGAACGCATTGAATGAGAAACTGCTCTACCGGATCAATCAAACCGGTGAAATTTACCTCACCCATACGAAGTTGTCGGGTAAATACACCCTACGAATGGTTATTGCACAAACAGATGTCGAAGCACGGCATGTAGAAAAGGCATGGAAGGTGATAAAGGAGAAAGCAAAACAATTGAATATGGAATAATTTTCAAATCCCAAATAAGCACCAATAACCAAATCTCAATGACCCAAATACCAGGAGCAAGGTCTGGAGACATGTAATTTGGAGGGTTTGGATCTGATAGCTATCGGATTTTGGTAATTGAAATTTGGATATTGTTTGAAATTTGATGCTTGTTATTTGTGATTTCCCCTCTTATATACTTCTTCTCCTTTCACAAAAGTCCTCAACACCACCACCTCCGGCACTTCTTTCATCTCAATCTCCATAATGTCCTTATCGGTTACCACAAAATCGGCCTGTTTGCCTTTCTCGATGCTTCCTTTTTCATCTTCTTCGAACATCGACCGGGCAGCCCAGATGGTCATGGCTTTCAGGGCCTGTTTGCGGGTCAGTGCATTTTCCGGCTGGAAGCGTCCTTCAGGATATCCTTCTAAATCTTTTCTTGCCACACCCGCATAGAACCCATACAAAGGATTGATGTCCTCGACCGGAAAATCACTGCCATTGCAAAGCCAGCCGTTTTGTTTCAACAGCTTTCTATAGGCATAGGAATTTTTGAGCCTGTCTTCTCCCAGCCTTTCATCGGCCCAGTACATGTCGGAGGTGGCGTGGGTGGTGTTTACTGCCGGTATGACCGAGTATTTTTCAAAAAGGGAGAAATCATCGGGATGGATCACTTGTGCATGTTCTATTCTCCATCTTCTGTTGTTTTGGCCGCCCAGAATGTTGCTGTAAATGTTCAGCACCACGCGGTTGGCTGAATCTCCTATTGCATGGGTGTTTACCTGGTAGTTGTGTTCGTAAGCCTTTTGGGCATGCTTTCTCAGTTCATCTTTGGAGGTAACCAGGAAACCGGTATTGTCCGAAGCATCCGAATAGGGTTCCAACAGGCATGCACCCCTGGAACCCAGGGCGCCGTCGGCAAACAGTTTGACGGACTGAATGTGCATCCGATCTGTTCTGTAAACTCCCTGCTCCATAAATGCTTCGTAATTTTTTTCCGAAGGGGACAGCATGGCATAGGTCTGCATCTTCAGTTCGCCACTCTGCTGAAGCGAGTCCATAAGATGTATGGATTCATAGTCCAGCCCGGCATCCGCCACAGAAGTCAGTCCGGCACCGAAACAGTTTCCGGCACCTTTTTTCAATGCGGAAACCTTCTCCTGTTTTGTGGGCTCCGGGATTATATCGGATACAAGGCTTGTGGCATTATCTACAAGTAAGCCGGTGGGTTCCCCGTTTTCTGTATAGATTTTTCCACCTTCAACCTCCGTACCGGAAGTTATACCTGCTCTTTCCAAGGCTTCTGAATTGACCAGCGCTGCATGCCCGTCAATCCGGTTCAGAAAAACCGGTTTATCCGGGAACAGCTTGTCCAGTTTCTCTTTGGTGGGGAATTCCGTGTCTTCCCAGTCATTCTGATCCCAGCCTCTTCCCAGTATCCATCCGGCATCATGGTTTTTATCATATTGTTTCAGCTTTTCCAGGACTTCCCCAAAAGACTTTGTACCTACCAGATCCACCTGCCGGAGATCCATTGAATAACCATAGAAATGGCAATGGGCATCAATAAAGCCCGGGTATACTGCTTTGCCTTCCAGGTCCAGCGTTCGGTCCGGAGAGTAATTCTTCGTAATGTCCCCGGTGGTTCCAACTTCCAATATCTTTCCTTCTTTTACCGCAAATGCAGAGGCAACGGTAAAATGCTCATTTACCGTATACACCTTGGCATTCTTTACGATCAGATCGGCATCTTTCTTCATATTTCCGCAGGAAAAGGTTATCAGGGATAATACAGCGACAATGAGGGAAATGTTTTTCATCTGATACCTGTGTTTTTTTATTAATAAAGGCAAAGGTAATAAAATCCTGCTGTCCTGATGTTGTCCTTATCGGTGAACAAATAAGATTTTATATTGTTATGCTCAGTAAATCCTGGAAAGGATGAAGGCAGGCAGAATTCCTATATTGTTCATTATACTGATCTTCCTGGGTGGTATCGGCTTCAAGGCTCTTCATCCGCTGTATCATAACCACGAATATAAAGCCCCTGAAGATGTTTCTACCATTCGCATAACCTCTTCTGAAAACTGCTACATCGACTATTTTCAGTTTTACCAGAAAGACCGGGTAGAATCTGAAGAAGTACAATTTAACAAGCCCCCGAAATTTTCCAAAATAACCCGGTTCTTTAACTTTCCCTCGCTTAATGGTAGTTTCATTCATTATTTGCTCAGGGGACCGCCGGTAATTTAATACTCCCCTCTTTCAAATCCATTTGACATTCGTATTTTTAATAAACTGTTACACCAATGAAACGATTTATATTGATCCTTTTATTTACAGCTACCGGGTTAACTTTAACCCATGCTCAGAATACCCTGCAGGGTACCACTAAAGATATGGAAACCAATAAAGCTATTGAAGGAGTTCATGTTTTTTTTCCCGAGTTGCAGAAGGGGACGATTACCAATGTGGATGGAAACTTTGAACTGAGTAATCTGCCCGAGGGGAACTTCAAGGTTCAGTTCTCGCATATCGGATACAAAAACATTATAAGGAATGTGACCATTGCTTCGGACAGCTTAAATGAGCTCCAGATCGTGCTTGAACCTACGGTGATTCAATCGGAGACGGTGGTTATTTCTGCAGGAAATTATTCCACCCAACACGACAATGCCATTAAGGTTGAGATGCTACAGACAAGGGAGATGGAAGGCCTTTCAACACCTTCTCTTTCAGGAAAACTTACCCGTATTCCCGGCGTAAGCATGATCAGTAAAGGGACCGGTGTAACCAAACCGGTGATCCGGGGCTTATCCAATTCTAACATACTGGTTCTGAATAATGGCGTCAAACTGGAGAATTTTCAGTTTTCAGAGAACCATCCCTTTATGGTGGACGAATTTGGAACCGACCGGGTAGAGGTGATCAAAGGTCCTGCCTCACTGCTTTATGGTTCGGATGCAGTGGGAGGCATCATCAACATCATCCGTGAGAAACCCGCTACCGCTAATACCCTGGAAGGTGATTTTACCCAGAAATACCATAGCAATACCAACGGTTATGTTACCAACCTGGGTGTTAAAGGTACCCATGACGATTATTTCTGGGGCTTCCGGGGAGGATTGAAAAATCATGCCGATTATATTTCGGGTGCAGATGAAATTGTTCCCAACACCCAGTTTCAAAACAGAAGTGTGCATGCCTTTACGGGCTTAAATAAACCAATAGGTTCCTTTAAACTCTATTATGATTATTATAAAAAGGACCTTGGAATGAGCATTCCCGGTCTGGATACCCTGGTGAACGGTCAGGACCGAAACAATGACATGTGGTACCAGGACCTCGGCAACCATATGCTCCTGTCAAAAAACAGGTTTTACCTCGATCCTTTTAAAATAGAAACCGATGTTTCTTTCCAGAGCAATCACCGGCAGTTGATCACAATGGAACAGACCGCAGTTGACATGCGGTTGAATACAATGAGCTATGAGGTGAAAGCGCATTACGATTTTGCAGGCTATTCAGGTGCCATTTTGGGGCTTCAGGGTGTAAATAAACAAAATGAGAACTTTGATGCACCGAATCGTGTCCTGCCCGATCATGAGGTCAACGATCTGGGCATATTTGGATTGCTTCAATACAATTTTTCCCGTAAGCTAAAAACGCAGGCCGGTTTTCGCTGGGACCACCGCAACATTTTTATACCGGAGCAACCTCGTTCTGGTCACTCTCATGACGAAGGCGGCGAATCTCATGAGGATCACCTGGAGCGCTTTGATAAGAATTACAGCGATTTCAGTGCTTCTGTGGGGGCGACCTACCGGTTGTTTGAGAGCGTATTGTTCAGGGGAAACCTGGCCAGTGGTTACCGCACGCCCAATATTGCCGAGCTGACCCAGGAGGGTTTGCATGGCAATCGCTACGAAGAAGGCAACCGGAATCTTGAATCGCAGACCAACTATGAAGCCGATCTGAGCTTCCACTATCATTGCTGTCATGCTTTGCTTGATTTATCAGGGTTTTATAATAATATTGACAATTACATCTACCTGGCGCCAATCGGTGAACAAACCATCGAGGGCTTTAACCTGTATCGTTATACTCAGGATAATGCCAGGCTGTACGGAGGAGAGGCAAAGTTTGAATTCCGGCCTGCAGAATGGTTTGATTTACGGATCAGCTATGCAAAAACCATTGGGAAGCAAGAAGACGGGCAGAACCTCCCCTTCATCCCTCAGGATAAATTGCGTGGCAGTATCCGGTTGGAAAAGAAAAACTGGTTGTTCTTTCAACAGCCGTTTGTGGATTTTGGTGTCGATTATACATTCAGACAACAGCATCCCTCGCGGTTTGAAACGTCCACCGATGATTATTTACTGGTGGACTTTCGGTTAGGGGGGAGCTCGAATCTGTTATCTCAGCAGATCAGCTATGGAATCACGCTGGACAACCTGTTTGATGTGAAATACATCGACCATCTGTCCACACTGAAGAATCTGAATCATTATAACATGGGCAGAAATGTGGTATTCTGGGTGAAAATACCTTTTGAAACAGGCATTTAAATAATTTACATAACTAACTACTAAGTAACAAGTACCAAATCATAAGCACCAAATCTCAAATTCCAAATAACAAATACCTGCCCGACGGCAGGCGGGAGCACCAATAACCAATTTTTCAATACGTAGATGAAGCTATATCTGTTTAACCAAGTAAGGAATGGTTCCTGAAGGTTTCCGGACAACCGGAAAGTTCGAGGAACGGTTCCTGAGGGTTTCCGGACAACCGGAAAGGTCCGGGAATGGTTCCTGAAGGTTTCCGGGTAACCGGAAAGGTCGAGGAACGGTTCCTGAAGGTTTCCGGATAACCGGAAAGGCCCGGGAGTGGTTCCTGAAGATTTCCGTATAACCGGAAAGTCTCAGGAATGATTCCTCAGGGTTTCTGTTTAAATGTCTTCCCTGGGAAAGATGAAACCCTCATGCAGGAGCTTTCACAACAAGAACATGAATAAAACAAACTTGTAAAATGATGAATATTTACCGGTTCATCCGTTGCGCTCCATTCATGCAAACTGCCTTATTTTGTGGCAGCAGCTGGAGCGCTTTTACGTTCTGTGCTATTATACCCCGGGCGCTGCCCGGGGCTACTATATTTAAACCCTTTCAGGGTTGGGTATTACCATATTGTAAAATCCGCAGAAAACCAGTTTAAGTTATGTAGAGATGAGTTGCCTATAATTAGAATCCACTCCATTGAAGCAACTGGCAATTAACCTACTTAATTATCAAGCTAACAAATTTTTACAAACTCCCATAGAACCCTCGAATTCCGGCCAAACTCCTGTCAAACGCTCAAACTCTTGGTCGAACTCTTTGTCAAACTCCCGTCAAACTTTGTCAAACGTTCAAACAATCAAACATTCAAATATATTCCATCGTCACTTCTTTAAGGAATTTTTCTTCGAGCGTATTGGCGATCCTTTTTACCACCGTTCTCCGTATTTCAAGTTCTACAGGCAGATTGGGATCCTGGTGGGCCTCGTTGATCCGGGTTCCTATAACAAAATGGATCTCATCGCTGTCTTTCAGAAGCCTGACTATTTGGTCGGCCGGGCCTTTCTTCAGAACGTAATTGCTGTTGTATTGTTTTAAAATATCGGCTATTTTACTGAGCGTAAGGATACCCTCGGTAACAAGGTCCACTCCTTCCATGTAAGATACAGGGGGAAGGTCGGGGTCTTCAAATTCAAAGCTGTCTTCAATTTCCGTATTGAGCTCCCGGGCAATGATATCGCCGGTGGTGGCACCCATTATGACCTTGCTTCCCTCAAAGGTTTTGACTGTATTGGCGAGTCTTTCGTCATTGGCGGAGTCGAAAGGAGGTCCGGTACAAATAAGCAGTCTCCTGGGTTCTCTGAAATAAACGGCGCAGCAGGTAGTGTCATCTTTGGCGTAATACCCGTCGTTTTGATAGGCCATGTTCACGATCTTGGTGGAGAGTTTGTTTGCAGATATGTCGGGGTTGTTATATACCAGCCTTTTGACAAACTCCTGGAAATTTTCATTTCCCCAGCCAAAAGGATATTTATCTGTTCCAAGTCCCGATTGAACTATGCCGTCGGATCCCAGAATGATGCGGTCTTCTTTTTTGGGTTCAAAACTGCAGCTTTTGAGTTCTTTGCCTTTGTTTTCTTCACTCTCCAAAATAATTTTTTCCCATTTGGGCTTGTAAATTTTATTTCCCCTTAATATAATGGCCGTGGGATTGTCGTATTCCAGAATGGTTACTTTTTCGTTGTAGTAGTCTATATCAACAATGGTAAAGGTGGCATAACTGATCTTTCTGGTTCTATCCACGGGCAGGGTGTTCATGATAATTTCCGCGATGGTTTGTACATCCTTATGCTCTTTTGTGAAATTGAGTGCCATGGTGGAAGTAAGCGTAGCCAGCATGTTGGCTTTCACTCCATGTCCCAGGCCGTCAGAAAGCACAAGAACCAGCCTGTTTTCCTCCTTGTATTTTTCGGAAAGAAAAACATCGCCGCAGATCCTTTCTTCCTCATGGTTCTTTTGCTTAACCTCGACTTCTATATGGAAATCATTGCTCATTGGAACCTTTGTCTTTCTTTTCTGGTTTTTCCGATTCTCCTGGATTTTGAGATTTTGCTGATTTTTCGGACTGGTAAAATTCGATGATGGAATTGAGCATCTGCTCTGTTTCCGAAGCACCCTCACCCAGCAGATATCCAATTTTCTGCACCATTTCCAGGTTTTTGTCGATCACTTCAGTTACCCTTTTTATTACTTGTTCTTTCCTTATTTCCGGGGCATACATATCCCTCAGCACTGCTCCTACGATTTTTCCCTTTTTAATATTGAATATAGAAAGGTTCAAAAGTTTATTTTCCAGGTAAATGTCTCTGTTTACTATATTTTGCTGATTATCCAGTACGTGAGAAAAAAGGGTGAAGATGTTATGGGGAAGCAGCGATTTCAGATCGGCGCCAACCAGTCCGGGGATGACTTCATTGATCGCCTGGGCTTCATCTCCCAGGTGGTCAACAAAGGTTTTGTTGGATTGCACGACTTTCAGATTTTGATCAATAATAACCACTGCGGAGGGCAGTTTCTGAAGCATCGCGTTGATGGTTTCCGATGCTTCTTTGGCAGCCTGTTTTTCCTTGCGTGCTTTTTGCTCGGATTCTTTCAGCGCTTTTTGGGTTTGGGCGAGCTTTTCATTTGTTGTCCTGAGCGCTTTGATGTATTCATTGCGGTTTCTTAAGGTATAACTCAGGCACATCTCGGTTTTTGCCAGGCCTTTCGAGACGGCAATGGCAAAATCTCTGCATGAAGGATAACCACAGGCACTGCAGCCTACATTACTGTTGTTATTGTCTTTCCCTATGGCTTTCATCACTTCCTGGACCTTTTCCTCGGAAGGGGCTTCGAGGCGCTGGTCATCGGCCTGAAAACCCCTGGAGAAATCCAGGTTGATGTATTGGGCTATTTCTTCTTCCCAGGCTTTTTTATCGAAGGTTTCCAGTCTCTTATTCGCATAGTCAATTACCCTGGATCTCCTGTTATATTTTTTGCCTCCCGGGGAGGTACCGGGTCCCATTAAACATCCCTCGCAGAAAAACAGGTTAAAATGGTGCTTGATCTGGTTGATCCCTTCTTCAAACTGATTGATCGCATTGATGGAATTGACTTTACCCGATCCGTTGATGACTGTCCCGGTTAGCAGATCCTCACTAATTCCTGCAGCCTGGAACAAGCCATTGCTGATGGGAAACAAAGAACCTTTGTATCCGATAGGGGGATCAAAATCGGAATATTCCATTTTGCTTTCCTGGATGTTGAATTCATCGAATAACTCCCTTAATTCTACGAATGTGAGTACGGTATCAATTTTTCCATCCCCGTTGATATGCCGGTTGACTTCATCTTTTGAATCTATGCACGGACCAATATATACCACGTTGATATGATCTCCGTACTTTTTCCTTACCACTTTGGCGGTGGCTATAGAGGGGGAAACCAGGGGAGCCAGATTGTTGATCAGCCCGGGATGGTATTTTTCTACATGGGATACAACAGCCGGACAATTTGAGGTGATGTAGTATTTGCCCTTAAAATTGTCGAAAAGTTCCTTATATTTTAGCGCTATCAGATCAGCACCGAAGGTTACCTCGTTTACAAAATCAAAGCCCAGTTGTCTGATCATCTGTACGAATCTGCGGTAATCAGCAATGTCATCGAATTCTCCGGATATGCTGGGAGCTACAATGGCTACTGTCTGTTCTTCCGATTGAAGCAGATCCTTGGCTTGTTGTTTTGAGTCCCGGTAAATAATGGCATCCTGGGGACAAACGCCTACACAGTGCCCGCAACCTATACATCTTTCAGGGATGATTCTTGCGTAATCCGTGTTGACTTTCACTTCTATGGCATTAACCGGACATTCCCTTACACAGGAATAACTCAGGTCACATTTGTCTTTGATGATTTGTATTAAAGACATAACACATTAAAGATATTTGTGGAAAATTTCATCCAATATATACAACAGTCGGTCGGATGTGATACCGCTGAAAATTTTATCTTCAAATTTCAGGTTTGGCCCATCCTGACATTTATCCATACAGTGACAACCGCGAAAATAAACTTTATCTTCCAGTTGATGCTCTTTGATGTAATTTTTTATGATATTCACTGCGTTTTTGTTTCCTCTTGAGAAACATGCACTGCCCAAACAGATGATTAACTCCTTCCTGTTGTCTTTTTGGTTTTTATTACTCATAACAAATAAAAGTAAACATAACAATTGGAGTTCAAGCCATATTTTTTTATTTAAACTGAATTCAAATTGAAATGTCTCGTGGCTTACTCCGCAATAAAATACTTGCAAATATATAAAAACCCAAATTGGTTTCGTTTATTGTTAAAAGAATAACATTGTTTATGAAATAACAATTATATTTTGTAATTTTGACACACAGAATAGATGGTTTAAAGTCTGAGCCGTTACAAAAAAGAGCAAGTTTAATGGACAAAGACAAATTAAAAAAAATACTGGAAAGATATCCCTTTGTGGAACGGGAAAATTTGATCCCCATTTTGCAGGATATTCAGTATGAGCATGGTCATCTTACCGAGGAGGCAGTGAAGGAGGTTGGAGATTATCTGGAGCTTCCCGCAAGCAAAATATACAGTGTGGCGACTTTCTACAGTAAGTTTCGGTTTCAGCCAGGGGGCAGATTTCATATCAAGTTGTGCAGGGGAACCTCTTGCCATATTAAAGGAGCAGGCAGGCTGGAGAAAAAAATGTATAAACTGTTGAATATTATGGACGGGGAAACTTCCGGCGACGGAATGTTTAGTCTTGAATTAGTTGCATGCATGGGAGGATGTGGCCTGGGGCCTGTAATGGCCGTAAATAACCGTTACTTCACCGAGATTACCGAAGATAAACTTGAAGAGATCATTGATGATTACAAAGAAAGTGAAGAGTAGATCTTATGGCGACTTTTGAAGAAAATACCACCCGGCATACCATCATTAGATCCTTCCTGGAGGGGAATACAATGGATATGGGCGATAAGGACCGGGATGCTTTACATCATATCAAAGGCGATAAAGTTACACACCCGGTGATTTCCTTATCTTATAATACCGCAAGTATTATTGCAGGAGCTGATGAAACTTTTGATACCATTCGCAATTATCTGGAAGAACGTGAAATTGATGCCCGGTTGGATGTGATTGGTTCATTGGGATTGATTACTGAAGAACCCCTTATGGATGTTCAGTTGCCAGGCAAAGCCAGAGTAACCTTCAGTAAGGTTTTTTCCGAGAAAGTAAGCGATATTCTTGATGCCGTATTCAACAATTTTATCCCCCGGGAATATCTATTGGGCCAGCATCCCAACGATCTGCATGAGCCCTGGGAGAATGTGACCTATGTGAATGAGCTGCCTTTCTTTCAAAGCCAGAAACGACTGATTCTGAATAATTGCGGCAGAATCGATCCCGGGTCGATAGATGAATATATTGTCAATGGTGGATATCGAAGTTTTTTAATGGCTATTCGCAATTATACCCCGGAAGAAGTCTGTGATTTGGTTGAAGAGAGCGGATTAAGGGGAAGAGGTGGAGAGGGGTATCCAACCGCGAAGAAATGGAAAACTACACTCAATGCTCCGGCAGAAAAGAGGTTTTTGGTATGTAATGCAGGGGAAAGTGACCCTGGCGCTTTTATGGAACGCATGATCATGGAAAGCGATCCACATAGCCTTGTGGAATCGGTGGCTATAGCCTCTTATGCAATTGGAGCCCAGAAGGCCTATATATATCTGGAAAGCGAGTATGAAATGGCTTGCCGCCGGCTGCAAAATGCTATTGATCAGGCCCGCAATTATGGATTGCTGGGACATGATATTTTCAGCAGTGGATTCAATCTCAATGTCCAGCTCCACCAGGGTGCCGGGGCATATGTATGCGGCGAAGAAACCGCTTTGATCGCCAGTATTGAAGGTAAAAGAGGCATGCCCAGACCTAAACCTCCTTATCCTTCACAAAGAGGTTTGCATAATCAGCCCACCGTTGTCAACAATATGGAGACCTTATTGAATGTGCCTGTTATAGTCAGGAATGGACCTGTATGGTACAAGCAGACAGGTACGGAAAAGAGCTCGGGCACAAAAGTTTTCTCTATATCCGGTAAAATTGAACGCAGTGGATTGGTGGAGATACCCATGGGGGCTTCCCTGAGGGAGGTGGTATATAAAATAGGGGGCGGAGTGCCTGATAATAAAGATCTGAAGGGTCTGCTTTTAGGTGGCCCTGCTGGTGGTGCATTAACTTATGAACATCTGAATACCCCGATTGATTATGAAGAGCTCAAAGAACTGGGATGTACCCTTGGTTCCGGGGCTGTGGTTGTAATGGATGAGAATACTTGCATACTGGACACCGTAAAATATTATATGCATCTTCTGGAAAAAGAGAGCTGCGGAAAATGTATCCCCTGCAGGGAAGGAACCAGAAGGATGGATGAAATACTTGAGAACATTACCAAACGTCCCCGGGAAGAGAATGGTTCATTCACCTTACACCGTTTTAAGGGGGTGATTAATCTGGAAAAACTTGCCCATGTGGTCAGGGATACATCATTGTGTGGTTTGGGGCAGCGGGCCGCCAATCCCATTTTGTCTACGATCAGCGCTTACCGGGAAGAGTATGAAGAGCACATTTTTGAACGAAAATGTCGTGCCGGTGTTTGTCAGGAACTTAGCACCTTTTATATTGATGTGGACAAATGTACAGGCTGTACCATTTGTGCTCAAAAATGTCCTACAGGAGCCATAGTGGGAAGTGCCAAGAAACCTCATTTCATCGTACAGGAGCGGTGTATTGGGTGTGCAATATGTTATGAATCCTGTAAGTTCGGAGCCATTATCAGAAAATAAATCCAACATCTATGCAGATTGAAGTTGAAATAAATAATAATTATATCACGGCCGGAAAGGGGCAGACCATCCTTGATGCACTCAGGGAAAACGGCATTAAAATACCTACCCTTTGCCGTTTGGAGGATTTTACACCTACAGGAGCGTGCCGTTTGTGCGTGGTTGAGGTGGAAGGTATGGACAATCTGGTCCCCGCCTGTTCTTACCCTTTGGAACAGGGGATGAAAATTAATACCCATTCCCGCAGAGTCATTGAAGCCAGGAAAATGATCGTAGAACTTTTATTGTCTAATCATCCGGATGATTGTCTTTATTGTGAAAGAAACGGGGACTGTGAGCTTCAGAATCTCGCGGCAGAATTGAATATCCGGGAGCGCAGGATTTCCGGAAAGAAAAACAGGGCCAAACTCGATCTCTCGAGTTCCGGTATTGTGCATGATCCGGCAAAGTGTGTATTGTGTGGAAGATGTATTCGGATTTGTGAAGATATAGTCAATATTACCACCCTTGAATTTAAGGGCAGAGGAAACAATACTTCTGTAAGCACTGCCATGAACAAAGGGCTCAACTTTTCAAGTTGTGTTCAATGTGGTCAGTGTATTCAGGTATGTCCAACCGGCGCTTTACATGAGAAATCCTATTTTGATCTGATTCAGGAGGTCATTGGTGATAAAAATGAAACCACTACCGTAGCCCATTATTCTCCTTCCGTTGTGGTTACTCTGGCAGAGGAATTTGGATTAAAACCGGGGAAACAGATACCCGGGCTGATTAATGCCGCTTTAAGGAGGATAGGGTTTGACAAGGTTTTTGACGGTAGTTTTGGTTCGGATATTTATATTATTGAGCAGGCGGCAGAATTGGAAGACAGATTGGATAAAGAAGAAAACCTGCCTTTGTTGAGCAGTTCTTGTCCCGCATGGATTAAAGATCTTGAGCAAAGTTATCCTGATTTGTTGCCATATCTTTCAACGGTGAAGTCACCCGAACAAATTTCAGGTGCCGTTATTAAAAGATTTTGTCTGGAGAGCACGGATCGGGGGCAGAATGATGTTTTTTCCGTTGCCATAACCCCTTGCCCTGCCAAAAAATTTGAAGCACAGCGGCAGGAAATGACCCATAAGGGCATTCCTGATATTGACGCTGTGTTGACAACCCGTGAACTGGCACGTTTGATTAAGCTTTATGGCATCGATATTCATGCCCTTGAACCCGAAAGTGCCGATGAACCATTTCATAAGAGCAGCTCCGCCGGAAAACTCCTGGCTTCCGTGGGCGGAACAGGAGAAGCTATTTTGCGGACTTTGTATAAAAATGTTACGGGGAAGGACATGACTCAACCAAAGATCAGTAAATTACGGGGAACAAAGCATTTTAAGGAAGTGAGCCATGAGGTAAAGCATCATCAGTTAAAAGTGGCTTCTGTAAGTCCTCTTAAAGATGTCAGGGAAATCCTGGAGGACATTCGGAGCGGAGGATGCAATTATCAATATATGGAAGTCATGGCATGTCCCGGAGGTTGTATCAACGGGGGCGGACAGCCTTTTGTTGACGGATCCAAAAAGCTTCGCAGCCGGATTAAAGCCATTCATAGTATAGATGAAAAGAGTGCGGTTCAATTTTCCCATAACAATGCCATGGTAGATAGTTTTTACACCAAATATCTTGGAAAACCATTCGGGGAAAATTCCAGGAAGATTCTGCATACGAGTTATACAAAAAGGGATATATTGATTTGATATGGTGGGTTTGCTTCTCTGAGCACTTCGTGGTTCAGAGGACCAATAAATTAAATAAAAAATAAACACGTGAATAAAGAAGAAACAAATATCGATCGGGATCTGATCTATACCATAAGGAATAAATGCCGGGTATGTTATACCTGTGTCCGGGAGTGTCCTGCCAAAGCCATTAAGATTGTAAGCGGGCAGGCAGAAGTGATGAATGAACGATGTGTGGCATGCGGAAATTGCATTAAGGTGTGTAGCCAGGGAGCAAAAGTATACCTGGATACCAAAGGAAGGGTTTATCAGTTGCTTGAAAATGACAGGAAAAATGTGGCTATAGTAGCTCCCAGTTTTCCCGCTGAATTCCCGGATTTTGAGGACTACAGGGTATTGGTTGGTAAGATCCGGACGCTGGGATTCGATGTAGTATCCGAAGTTTCTTTCGGCGCCGATTTGGTGGCGAGAAAGTATAATGAACTGATTACCAACAATGGTTCACAAAGGTATATATCTTCTGATTGCCCGGCTATTGTAGCCTATGTGGAGCGGTACCATCCCACTCTTGTGGATAAGCTTGCCCCGGTAGCTTCTCCTATGGTTGCCATGAGCCGGGTAATGAAAGAAAAATATGGGGATGAGATCAATCTGGTGTTTGTGGGTCCTTGTATTGCTAAAAAAGCAGAGTCAGATGAGGTGGATGAAATGATCACTTTTGTGGAGTTACGCGAGATGTTGGAGGAGAACGGGATAGATCGGGAAAAAACAGAGCCTGCGGAATTTGATCCGCCAAGGAGCGGACGGGGAGCCATATTTCCTGTAAGCCGCGGACTTCTCCAAACTGCAGGAATCAAGGACGATGTGTTTGACGGTAATATACTTGTGGCTGAGGGTAGAATTGAGTTTCAGGAAGCCCTTAAAGAATTTGAAAACGGTCAGATCAATTCCCGTCATCTGGAGCTGTTATGTTGTGATGGTTGCATAATGGGGCCGGGGACGTCGAAAGAGAACCGCCGCCAATATAACCGTCGCATCCTGGTACACAATTATGTGCAACATAAGATTGAACATTTCAATAAGGAGGAATGGAAGGCCAATATTGCCCGATATAAAGAGCTGGATCTGACTGTAACATTCGAGGGAAAAGACAAGCGGATTTCTACTCCTTCCCGTGAAGAGATTAATAAGATACTGCAGTCTATGGGCAAGAATGAACCGGAAGATCATTTAAATTGCGGAGCATGCGGATACGATACCTGCGAGGACCATGCCATTGCTATCGTAAAAGGGCTTGCAGAAACAGAAATGTGTCTTCCCTATACCATCGAAAAATTGCATAATTCAGTGAAGGAGCTTGCCGTAACCAATGATAAACTGGTATCTATGCAACAAACCCTCAAACAAGCCGAAAAACTGGCCAGTATGGGCCAACTTTCTGCCGGTATTGCTCATGAATTGAATAATCCGCTTGGCGTAGTGATCATGTATGCCAACATATTGCTCGATGAAGTTCCCAAAGATTCTGATCTTTATAATGACCTGAAGCTAATTGTGGATCAGACCCATCGATGTAAAAAAATTGTTGGCGGGTTGCTTAACTTTGCCAGAAAGAATCAGGTAGCACGAAATGAAGTGGAGCCTGAAAAACTTGTGGAAGAAAGTTTCGATGCGGTAGTTGTTCCCGAGCATGTGCAGGTTAACATCCATAAAGAGGGGTTGGATACTGAAAGAGCCTACCTCGATCAGGAGCAAATGACACAGATCTTTTCCAACTTGTTTAAAAACGCCATAGATGCCATGCCGGATGGAGGCGTGCTAGATATTACCATTGAGAACGATCACAACTATATATATTTCACCATTAGCGATACCGGCAAGGGCATCAAAAAGGAAGACCAGGATAAGATCTTTGAGCCTTTCTATACAACGAAGGGTATAGGTAAAGGGACCGGTTTGGGCCTGGCTACTGTATATGGTATTGTGAAAATGCATAACGGGAAAATATCGATTGATTCCAATGCCGATCCCGAAAAAGGACCCACCGGCACCACATTTAAAATATCGATACCCAATCAACCGGAAAAATAGTTGTTATGGATATAAAAAAACAAATATTGGTGGCTGATGATGATGTGGATTATTTGTTTCAGATCAAACTACATCTTCAGAATTTGGGCTATGAAGTAGTAGCCGTTGAAAGTCAGAAAGAAGCCGAGCAGATTCTGGAAAAGACCAAGCCGGATCTGGCGATTTATGATTTGATGATGGAGACAGAAGACAGTGGGTTTATTCTAAGCTATAAAACAAAGCAAAAATATCCTGATGTTCCTGTTTTTATTGCTACGGCTGTAGCTTCTGAAACAGGTGTTTCTTTTGGCTTGGATACGGAAGATGAAAAAAGATGGATTAAAGCCGATTTATATCTCGAAAAAGATATCAGAAAGGAACAACTTGAAAAAGAAATTAAAAAGTTATTGGGGCAATAAGCTATGCAGAATCTGAAGGTACTGGTGGTTGATGATGAACCCGGAATATGCAGCGGTGTTAAAAGAATCCTGAGCAAATTTACGGTGAGTTATCCTTTTATGGATGAAGACCGGGGATTCGACGTACATGAAGCATATACCGGAGAAGATGCCATAGAATCAATCAAAAGGGAACCCCCTGACATTGTTTTGCTGGATAATAAACTACCAGGTATACAGGGGACAGAAGTGCTGGATTATATAAACAAGAATCATCGCGAAATTGTTGTTATGATAATAACTTCGTATGCTTCTCTTGAATTGGCTTTGAAGGCTACGGAAAAAGGCGCATACGACTTTATACCAAAACCCTTCACTCCACAGGAGTTGAAGTCGTCTATGGAGAAAGTAACCAAACACCTTTTCCTTCAGGTGATGACACAACGATTGAATAAGGAAGGAAAAGAGGTGAGATTTCAGTTTTTGTCGGTACTTTCACATGAGCTTAAAAGCCCTTTGAATGCAGTTGAAGGATACCTGAAGATTATGCAGGAAAGACAGGCAGGTGATCAAATATCGGATTATGACCAGATCATTGAACGTTCACTGCAACGAATCAATGGAATGAGGACACTTATAATGGATCTACTGGATCTTACCAAAATTCAGTCCGATGAAAACGAAAAACAATTTGAAAACGTTAATCTATTAAATATTACAAAAAATGCAATTGAAACCGTCAGCCCTTATGCCATTCAAAAGGATGTGGATATCAATCTCCACGCAGATGGGGATATTTCTTTCTACGCCGATCCGAATGACATGGAAATAGTGCTCAATAATCTTATTTCCAATGCGGTGAAGTATAATTATAAAGGGGGCAAAGTGGATGTATATCTGGGGAAAGATAATGATCAGATTACAATTCAGGTTATCGATACGGGCATAGGAATGAAACAAGAAGAAACGGCGAAATTGTTCAATGAATTTGTTCGCATTAAAAATGAAAAGACCAGGAATATTACAGGTAGTGGATTGGGTTTATCTATTGTAAAGAAAGTAATTGATTTGTATAAGGGGAATATTCAGGTTGATAGTGAACCCGATAAAGGAAGCACGTTTACAGTGATTTTACCATTAGATAATCAATAGAACCGGAAAAAATAATCATATGAAGAGTTTACCTGAAAAAACCATTGAGCGCTTGAGTGTTTACAGAAGAACGCTGCTGAATTGTTTAGCGGAGGGGAAAGAATATATCTATTCCCACGAGATAGCCAATCTGCATAATATCACCGCTGTTCAGGTTCGCAGGGATATCATGCTGATAGGTTATTCAACCACCCTGAAAAAGGGATACGACGTGCAGGCCCTTATTAATTTGATTGGAGAGATACTCGATTCCCAAAGGGGACTTAATGTTGCAGTGGTAGGCATTGGTAATCTTGGCCGGGCCATAACAGCTTATTTCAGAGGGAAAAGGTCAAGGCTACAGATTGTTGCTGCTTTTGATACCGATCCTGAGAAGATCAACCGGGTGATTTCAGGGGTGAAATGTTATTCTATGAATGACCTCCATCAGATTATCAACGAAAAACAGATTACCGTTGCTATTCTGACTGTACCCCCGGATTACGCTGCCAAAGTATCGGAAGCCTTAGTATATTCCGGTATAAAAGGAATACTTAATTATACTTCCGTTCCTGTGAATGTGCCTTCGGATGTTGTATTGGAAAATTATGATATGATTACTTCTCTGGAGAAAGTTGCCTATTACGTTAAACAAAAATTGGGCGATGATACTAAAGTTTTTTATGAAGAGTAATTATTGGTTACCTTTGCAGCCTTTCTAATTTGAACAGGCGATATATGAAGATACACAGGAGTTTTGAGCATTTGCGTGAAATCAGAAATCCCGTGGTTACCACGGGTACCTTTGATGGTGTGCATATCGGACATAAAACCATATTAAACCGGCTCAGGAAACTGGCCGATGAGATCAATGGTGAAACCGTGCTGATAACTTTTCATCCTCATCCCAGGAGAGTGCTCTACCCTGAGTCTGCGGGGAAAGAACTCCGACTGATCTCTACCCAGCGAGAAAAAATTAATTTGCTCCGGCAGACAGGACTTGATCATTTGGTCATCATTGAATTTACTCATGAATTTTCCAGGATTACCTCCTATGAATTTGTGGAGAACATTCTGGTGGGTAAGTTAAATGCCAAACGGATCGTGGTCGGCTTCAATCATCACTTTGGCCACAATCGTGAGGGAGATTTCGCATATTTATATGAATTGGCCAGTTATCATGATTTTGAAGTGGAGGAAATCCCTGAACAGGATGTGGAAAATGAGACGGTAAGTTCCACTGTTATTCGAAAAGCGTTGGATGAAGGTCGAATTCAGAGAGCCAATGCTTACCTTGATCATTTCTATATCATGATGGGGGAACTCAGTGACGGGCATCCACGCTGCCGGGAGATTGGTTTCCCGACCTATAAGTTGAATATCGAAGAAGAAGTAAAGTTAATACCTCCCCAAGGCGTATATGCCGTTAGTTTGGTTTACTCCCGTTATAAATATAAAGGCATGTTGAATGTAAAACAGTTCGAAGGTGAAGAGAAGGTAAGTGTGGAGGTTCATCTTTTCGAACATGATCACGAGCTGGAATTACGACGTAAAATCGCAACCCTTCGTTTCCACAAGCGTATGCGGGATGAGTTAAAGATTGGTGAGGATCAGGCATTACACAAACAATTGGAACAGGATAAATCGGAAATTCAGGAATTGATTTATTAATCTTCAAGTGATTAAAGGTTAGGTGATTGGTTTGGCCATTCAAGTTATTTTGTCCCGCTTGGTTTGCCTTTATTAAAAGGATAAGGCTAAAGAAGTGGTAAAAAAGATGAAAAAAATATCTGAAGAATAAAAAATGTTCGCACCAGATAAGGGAAAATTTTCTTGTAGATCAGGAGAATAAGAAGTCATGACAAAAAAACAACGGACAAGAATGCGGGAGATTACAATATGACAGCTTCTGGTGGATATGACTATTTAACCTGGAAAACAATCAATCAGTTAATTGAATTGATTCAGAGCCAGATTAACTATCAGTCGGATAACCGTGAAGAGGCATGGATTTAGTAGAGAAAATTCAATCCAATGTATAGGCCGTCAGTGCCGTCTCTTTTATCCA
>JBNJFN010000017.1:20709-23121 GCA_051746885.1 Bacteroidota bacterium
GCCAGATTAACTATCAGTCGGATAACCGTGAAGAGGCATGGATTTAGTAGAGAAAATTCAATCCAATGTATAGGCCGTCAGTGCCGTCTCTTTTATCCAGGGCTTTCCCGTAGTCCACAGCAAGGATAAAGTTGTTGTTGAGGGCTAAATGTATCCCTGTGCCAACTGAGCTGTGTACTCCTTTTTCACCAGTAGACAAAAAATGCTTCCCAAGGGCTTCCGGGGGAAGCATATCTTTATTAATGGAAATCGGATCCACTACCATACCATTATCCCAGAATGCGCTCCATGCAATGTAAATGTTTTGTTTGAACAGATTCATTCTCCAGAATTTCCATCTTAGCTCCAGGTTGCTGTAAGCAATGTCATCTCCCAATATCCGGTTTCTTAAAATTCCCCGCAATGATTTCTGTCCCCCCAATCCTTCAACATTAACACTTTCCGTATAGGAGCTCATCAGGTAGGACTGCATATAAAACGGGGCTTTTCCAAGAATGGTACCCTGATATCCTAAACGAAAGGCCAGATTGAGATCTTCGGGAATCAGGGTTAAATATTGCCTGTGGATAAAGGATAGTTTGAGGTATTGATTTTCATTATTCCAAAGAAAAGCCGGTGCAGCCGAAAACAATACTTCGGACCACATTCCCTTCATCGGGTTGGCTTTCTGGTCTCTGGTATCATAGATCATGCCTGCTTTCAGATAATTGACCATTCCTCCGTCGGCTTCTTCATGGGAGATCAGTCCCCAGTTTTCATACAATTCAAAAAGTGTAATGGTGTCTTTTAGTTGGTTGTTCTCGTTCCCCTCGTTGTAGCGGTTAAAGTCGAAATCTTGAAGTTTATGGGTGAAATTTTCAATTCCTGCCAGCCATTTTAAATTGCTGTTGGATATTTGGTTTTGGAATATGGCTGAAAAGTGAAAGAGATTTCGTTCATACCGGTAAAACATTCTGGAAATATAATCTCCGGAATTATCATCTTCGAATTCAGGTCGATATCCGCTTTCATAGCCATTGAATCCGTAAAAATCCATTGATTTTTCTGTAAAGTAGCTCAAGTCAACAGTCAGGCGTACGGGGATGTTATTTGTAAGTCGCTCCGTGTCGAAACGCAACTGGTTGATACCGCTTCCTTTCGTGGTTCGCGACCATTCCAGGTATATGGATTGCAGATACTCGGGGTATGTGTTCCCGTCGCCATAATTAAAAAAATTAACCAGCCCTCCATATTTGAAGCCTCTGTCGGTATCATAAGCTATGGCGGGAAGGGCACCAAAGGTCCATCCCTTTTTTACCTCTCTGGCTGCTGTGTCTGACTGGGCTTTAGTATATGAAGGCAGGATCATCCATAAAATGATAGCCAGAATCAGAACATTTCTTTTATTTAACATGATGTGTTTAAATTACATTCTATTCAGTTATTAATTACGAAATATGCCAATGTGATATTCTGAGTAAATGTATGAATTTTGTATTATTTTCGTAACAAATCTTTAACACGCATGGGATGAAAATTGTTGCAGTGAAAGATGAATTGAAAATGCTGGGGGTGATCAGGCGGCTGGATGCTAAAATACCTGAATGCATGAACGGGAAGATAACGAGGATAGAACGCCAGGACGATAAAACAATAACACGGAGGAGAGGCAATCGTTAATGTCATTTAAATAAAAATCATTACCAAACTGATGCTAACGTTAATCCGAGACACGGAACACGAGACTCGAATTCGGAAGCAAACGGGTCAATAAAAACAACGAACTATGGAAGAAAAAAAACTACTCGAATGCGTCCCCAATTTTAGTGAAGGGAACGATATGGGTATCATCAGCCAGATAACCGATGAGGTTGAAGCTGTTGACGGGGTGAAGTTGTTGGATGTAGATCCGGGTAAGGCTACGAACAGAACCGTGGTGACATTTATCGGAACACCTGACGAAGTGGTAGAAGCCGCGTTTAATGCCGTTAAAAAAGCCTCCGAACTGATCGATATGCGTATACATTCCGGGGTGCATCCGCGGTTTGGTGCCACTGATGTTTGTCCTCTGGTACCTGTATCAGGCCTCACGATGGATGATGCAGTGGAATATGCCAGGTATCTTGCTAAAAGAATAGGTGAAGAGCTAAATATCCCGGTTTATTGCTATGAATATGCGGCTTATGAAGAAAAAAGGAGAAATTTAGCCAATTCCCGTTCCGGTGAATATGAAGGACTGCAAGAAAAATTGGATGATCTCGGATGGAAGCCCGATTTTGGTCCTTCCGAATTTAATGCCAGATCGGGTGCTACCGCTGTGGGAGCAAGGGATTTTCTGGTAGCTTATAACATCAACCTCAACACTACTTCTGTCAGGCTAGCCAATGCTGTTGCCTTCGATATCAGGGAGAAGGGAAGGATTAAAAGGGAAGG
>JBNJFN010000018.1:0-1499 GCA_051746885.1 Bacteroidota bacterium
AACAGTGTTATGATCCGAGCAAGCAGCCACCGTATACCGCTTTGGCAGTTTGAGCTGTTGAAGCAGGAAAAAGGCATTCTTCATTATATTTCTTCCCGTTTGGGGGGCGTGAGCGAAGGAATTTATGCTACCTTCAATCAAAGTTATACGGCAGGCGACCGAAAGGAAAATGTTATGGAAAACCGAAGGCGCCTGGTCCAGGAGTTGGAAATAACACCAGGCATGCTGCTTTTCCCTGGGCAGACCCATACGGCCCATGTCAGGGTGATCCGTAGCCACGAGGAGCTAAAAGAACGCATTACTGAAACCGATGCACTTGTAACCGATCTGCCGGAGATTTGCCTGTCGGTACTTACTGCCGACTGCGTGCCATTGCTGTTGTACGATCCTGAAAAAAAAGTAGTGGCCGCAGCCCATGCGGGATGGCGTGGCACAGTTCAGTCTATAACCCTGGAAACCGTTGACGTTATGAAAGAACAATTTGGCTGCCATCCACAGAATATCCTGTCCGGCATCGGACCCTCCATAGGACCCGAAAACTACGAAGTGGGAGGGAATGTCGCCCGGGCAGTGTATGACAATCCCAATATCTACACCGAATCAGTCATTAAGAAAAAATCCAATGGCAAGGCCCTGTTCAACCTCTGGGAAGCCAACAGGCAGCAACTGCTCATCGGAGGATTGAAAGAGCGTCATATTGAACTGGCAGGCATCTGCACCTTCGAAAGCCATGAAACCTTTTTCTCTGCCCGCCGGCTAGGGAATCCATGTGGGAGGTATGCTTCCGGGATAATGCTTGAATCATCTTAAACCTTCAGCCATGACAGTAAAAAATCCCGGACTCCTCACGGAATCCGGGAAATTCGATACCGCATATATTAAGACAAACCAGCCCTTTGCGGGCAAACAGATACATTTTTTCGCTTTCCCCCTTTTGATGCACGCAATGTGTCAACCTCCACAAAAAGTCTATTCACCGGAAAGCATTGATTTCACTTTATCGGCGATCACCTTGCCTTCCGCTTTACCTGCCAGTCGGCGGTTGGCAATGCCCATCACCTTGCCCATATCCTTCATGGAGGTGGCACCTGCCTCATCAATGATCTCCCTGACCGCTTCAGTAAGCTCATCATCACTCATGGGCTGAGGCAGAAACTCCTGTATGACCTCAGCTTCTTTTCTTTCGGTTTCAGCAAGCTCATTGCGGTGCTGCTGTTCATAAATCTCAGCCGACTCATTTCGCTGCTTCAGTTGTTTTTGCAAAACCTGAATCTCTTCTTCTTCAGAAAGCTGCTCATCAGCCGCTTTTTCGGTTTTGGCTTTCCAAAGCGCAGTTTTTATGGAACGCAAAGCTTCCAGACGCTCTTTTTGTTTGTTTCTTAAAGCCTGTTTGATCTCAGACTCTATCTTTTCCAATAAAGACATAACATTTTAGATGTTTTAGTTGAATGTACTTCTTTACAATTAAATCCCATCATGATAATTTATATAGTCCTTTT
>JBNJFN010000018.1:1599-22489 GCA_051746885.1 Bacteroidota bacterium
ACTCTATCTTTTCCAATAAAGACATAACATTTTAGATGTTTTAGTTGAATGTACTTCTTTACAATTAAATCCCATCATGATAATTTATATAGTCCTTTTTGGGAAATTCCAAATAACAAATAATATTAATCAACGTTATCATGAAGATATGAATTGTTTTCCTTTAAACCAGTCCTTTTCTTTCCTTGTTCATCCATCCCGTCATCCGAAAGAGTGTATCTTGATACTTTGGACTCCTTGCTGTATTTTGGATGATCAATCTTGATCTTTTTGCGTTTATAAGCCGGTTCGTTCTCGAGGGCTTCCACATTTTTCAGATCCCGCAACACATTTGTTGATTCACTGGATGAATTCTCCCGGTTTTCACGAATTTTTTCCAGCATCTCATCCTTTCCCATATGGGTTTGGTTCTCCCCACCGGCATCCTTATCCTTCTTGTGCTTAACTATAAACTTATCCTCATTGTCTTCGTTATTGATGTCAAAATCGAATGTTCTCTGGTTACTGCCCTGAACTTCGGAATGATCCTCCTCTTTACGGTTATATTGGGTGTAACCCACGGATTCTCCTTCCCGGGCTCCCTCTCCCAGTGTCACTTTACGTTTGTAGGATTTTTTGGCATACAGTTCGGGAATGCTGTTGTCCTCGTATCCTGTAGCGATTATGGTTACACTGACATTACTTTCAAGGGTTTCATCGGTACCGGTACCCCAGATGATATTCGGGTTGGCCCCCACTTCTCCATTGATATAATCGGTGATCTCCCCGATCTCATCCATGGTGATCTCCTCGGTGCCCGAATTGATATTGAGCAGAATATTTTCCGTGCCGGTAATGTCATTGTCGTTGAGGAGCGGGGAGCTAAGGGCTTCTTCTATGGCCTTAGTGGCCCTGTTATCTCCTTCGGCCATGCCGGTTCCCATGAGGGCGACACCACTGTTGGACAGTACAGTGTGGACATCGGCAAAATCTACATTGACGTAACCGGGAACTGTTATAATCTCGGCAATTCCTTTAGCAGCGGCTGCGAGAATGTTATCTGCATGCGAGAATGCTTCCGAGAGTTTCATATTACCTGCCACCTCCCGCAGCTTTTCATTATTGATGACCAGCAGCGAATCTACATGCTGCCCAAGCTCATTGATGCCTTCTATAGCCTGGTTGATCCTTTGCTGACCTTCAAAACGGAAGGGGATGGTCACAATGGCAACGGTAAGAATTCCCTGCTCTTTAGCAGCCTTGGCGATAATGGGAATGGCCCCTGTGCCGGTACCTCCTCCCATGCCGGCAGTAAGGAACACCATTTTGGTGTTGCTGCTCAATGCTTCCATTACATCATCCAGGTTTTCAATAGCGGCCTGCCTGCCAATTTCCGGCTTGTTTCCCGCACCACGGCCCTCAGTAAGGGATTCACCAAGCTGAATCTTCACAGAAACCGGACTTCTGGATAAAGCCTGAGCGTCTGTGTTGCATACAACAAAGTCGACGTCTTTTATGCCCTGATCATACATATGATTGATGGCATTGCCGCCTCCCCCACCTATTCCAACAACCTTGATGATGGAAGAATTATCAACCGGCAAATCGAAATTCATAAGTCTGTCTTCAGCCATAATATTGAGTTTGTAAATTTTACAATATCTTTAATAATCAAAATGAGCCATTAATTCATGTGTTACATTTCCGTATCGTTTTCTTCAAATATATCATTGAAAGCATCTTTAAGCCTGGAAAAAAGGTTTTTCTTATCATTCCCCTGTTCCACATGTGCATCTTCTTCCTGCGGTTCCTCTTCAGGTTCTTCTTGCTCTTCGTATTTTTCTCTGTTTTGTTCATAAATTTCGTAGCCTTTCAATACCAGCCCAACACTGGTAGAGAATATGGGATCGTTGACTTCCTCAACGCTCTCTGAAGCGAGTCTAACCGCCGGATAACCTAGCCTTACATCCATACCGGTAACAAACTTTATCAACTGAGGCAGATCTCTCAGCAATGCGCCACCTCCTGTGACGACTATTCCTGCGCTCAACCTTTCATAATAGCCGGAATTCTCAATTTCATAAAGCACCGCATTTAATATCTCTTCCATCCGTGACTGGATAATATAAGCCAGGCTTTTCAGCGTAATTTCTTTTGGCTCTCTCCCGCTGATACCAGGTATAGAAACCACTTCATCCTCCCGTGCCAGATCTCCCAATGCCGAGCCATACTGTACTTTTAGCAATTCGGCCTGACGCTGGAGGATGGAACATCCTTCCTTGATGTCCTTGGTTACCACATCCCCACCAAAAGGGATAACAGCAGTATGACGGATGATATCGTCGTAGTAGACTGCCACATCGGTTGTTCCCCCACCTATATCCACCAGGGTAACACCGGCTTCCTTTTCATCGGCAGTAAGAATGGCGGTGGATGAGGCCAGTGGCTGCAGGATAAGCTCATTCAGAGAAAGCCCTGCCTTGCTGATGCATTTTCCTATGTTCCTGGCCGAAGTGATCTGCCCGATCACTATATGGAAATTGGCTTCCACCCGACGGCCCAGCATGCCTACCGGATTTTTAATACCGGTCTCATTGTCCACAATGAAATTCTGGGGCAATACATGAATAATTTCCTCTCCCACATCTATAGAAATGTTATACATTTCATTGATAAGGTTGTCGATGTCCTCCCGGGTTATCTCATCTTCAGATGAGTTGCGATTGATGTATCCCCTGTTCCGGATGGTTTTAATATGTTGTCCGGCGATACCGACAAAAACATTCGTAAACCTTGATCCGGAGGTGGCTTGTACCTCATTCACAGTTTTCTTAATGGCGTTCACGGTTTCATCGATGTTCTGGACTACTCCGCGTTTGATACCGGTAGAGGGAGTCTTGCTTACCCCCATAATTTTAACCTTACCATTCTCCTTTATTTTACCTACGATGGCAGCAACCTTAGTTGTACCAATGTCTACAGCGGCGACAAGTTGTTCATTATAACTCATTTTGATTATTTTTTAGTGCAGATTATTTGATTGTCGTATTTTAAGTTGATCTTAAGATATTGATTCCATCCCACATTATTAAGTCCCTTATTATAAAAGGCTCTCAGGTTCCGTAATTTTTCCCGGTAATCTTCAAAATCACCAAACAGTATCAGATGACTACCAACCCTGGGTATGAGCTCATACTCCCCTTCCTTGTTCCGGTATATTTGCTCAATCTGTGATTTCCAGAAGGAATCTTCATGGATGAACTTAGCCAGTTCGTATATTTCGCAAATGGAATAATCTTCTTCTTCATTCTTATTCTCAGTACAATTCAGCCTATCCTTCCGCGCTACTTCATTAAATTCGGTGATCGCTCCCGAAACCACCAGCACGTGAGATGAATAGCTGGAGGAGAGGGGTATGATGGCTCCTTCATCATCGATATAATAACTCCTGCCACGTTCGTTGACCACCCTTACAATCGGATTACGCTGATTGATCTCCAGATGTAGAGTCCCGTCGGCCGTAAAATAAACTTCGGCTTGCCTGATAACCTCCCTTTCATTCAAATATCCCTCAAGCTTTTTGGTGTTGATATTCTTTACAGGTTCTCCCAACACCTTTATATCCAATTCATATATGTCATCCCGGATGCTTTCTTCTGTTACGAAATGGTCTTTAAGGCTATCCAATACATGAACCTGGATTCTATTGCAAATGGTATTCTTTCTCTTTTCTTCCGTAAAGGAGAGGGAAAAGATCAGGTAAACCAGAATGCCCGTCCAAAAAGCAATATATTTTATCCTGTTCAATGGTAACCTTATATTTATCATAACTTATTTATTCTTTTCCGTAGTGTTCCTGGAGTTGATCACAAATGGGCTTAACCATCCTGTCAATATCTCCGGCTCCCATGGTTATCAATGCTTCTATATTCCTATTGCTTAACATATCAAGCAGATCTTCCCGGGAACAAACCGTCGCCGGGATAGTTTCAATGTGTTTCATTATAATTTCCGAATTGACCCCGTGGATTGGTTCCTCTCTTGCAGGATAAATATCCAGCAGAATAACTTCATCCAACAGTTCAAGGCTTTTGGCAAATTGATAAGCAAAGTGCTGTGTTCTGGAATACAAGTGTGGCTGAAACACACCAATAATCCTTTTCCCCGGATAAAAATCCCGTACAGACCGAATGGTATAGCTAATCTCCCGGGGATGGTGTGCGTAATCATCTATATATACCACTCCATTCTGCTTAAATTGTACATCAAATCTTCTTTCGATACCCTGAAAGCCAGACAGATTTTTAAACAAATCTTCTTTGTTTACCCTTAGTATATAAGCCATGGACAGAGCTGCCACTGCATTTTCGACATTCACCAGCCCCGGTATGGACAAAGTAAAATTTTTCAGTGTTTCACGGGGAGTCACCAGATCGAAGCGATACTTTGCATCGATGATCTCAATATTTGAAGCATAAAAGTCGGCTCCGGCATTCAACGAATAGGTAAAGGTCTGCAGATTTTTTTCCTCAGGAATTTTGAATGACAATTCTTTATGGTATACGAGCGTCCCGTTCTGAGGCAATTTGTCTACAAACTCCTCAAAAGCATCCTGTATAGAAGCTTTGTCGTTGTATATATCGAGGTGATCCTCATCGATGGAGGTGATCAAGGCCATATTCGGACTCAGGTTAAGGAAAGACCGGTCAAACTCATCGGCTTCCACCACCATCAGATTGCTTTTCTTATTGACAATTAGATTGGAATTATAATTCTTCAGGATCCCGCCGAGAAAGGCATTGCAGCCAAAAGAACTGTTATTGAGAAGATGTGCCAGCATGGAAGATACACTGGTTTTTCCGTGCGTCCCGGCAACAGCCAGACAGATTTTCCCACTGGAAATCTCACCCAGCACTTCAGATCGTTTAAGTACGGCATAGCCGTTTTCCCTGAAATAATTGAGCTCCTTATGGTCCTTTTGAATTGCCGGCGTATAAACAATCAGCGTACGCTTCTTATTTTCGGTGAATGCTGATGGGATCAACCCCGGCTCATCCTCATAATGGATAATAACACCTTCTTTCTCCAATTGCTGGGTCAGGGACTTGGATACCCGGTCGTAGCCGGCCACCTCTTTCCCAAGGCTATTGAAATATCTGGCAAGGGCACTCATTCCGATGCCTCCCACACCTATAAGATAGACTCTATTTATTCGTTCCAGATTCATTTGGATAATAATTAATTAGAGTTCTGTATAATCATTTATCAGCCAGCTTTACAATTTCTTCTGCGATTCTTTTTGCAGAATCGGGTTTGGCTATTTTAGCTATATTTTCCGATAATTCTTTCATCTTATTGTCATCCTCCAGTAGATTTAATGCTTTATTTACCAGGAAAAACCTTGCTTCCTCGTCTTTTATCAGCACGGCGGCATTTTTTTCAACCAACGACATGGCATTTCGTGTCTGGTGGTCCTCAGCCACATTGGGAGAAGGAACCAGTATGACCGGTTTCTTTATCAAGGCCAGTTCAGAGATCGTTCCTGCTCCCGCCCTCGAAACAATCACATCAGCAGCTGCATAGGCAAGGTCCATCCGGTCGATGAAATCCACCAATCTTACATGTGGAAGGCTGAAATGTTTCACCTCATCCAGCGCTCGGGAAAAATAACCGCTGCCGCACTGCCAGATAAGCTGCACTTCTTTCTTTTCAAACTCCCAGAGTTGCTCTATAATGCTCTCGTTGACAGAACGGGCTCCCCCGCTTCCTCCTATCACAAGGATTGTTTTCATCTCATTGGAAAGGTCAAAATGTTTCAGTGCTTCCTCTTTTTTATCCGCAATATTCAGCAAATTGCTCCTTAATGGATTACCAGTGACCTCAATCTTTTCTGCGGGAAAATATTTTTCCATGCCCTCATAAGCCACACAAATTTTATCGGCTTTTCCCGCAAGCATTCTGTTGGTAATGCCTGCATAGGAATTTTGCTCCTGAATAAGCACCGGAATGCCTTTTTTTTCTGCCACTCTTACGACGGGACCGCTGGCATATCCTCCTACACCAACTACCACACAGGGCTTAAATTCTTTAATGATTTGCCGTGAGCGGTTTAAGCTCCTTACCAATTTAAAGGGTACCAGAAGATTCTTCCAGGTAAACCTGCGCTGTATCCCGGCAATCGGCAAGCCAACAATCCGATAGCCTGCTTCCGGAACCTTCTTCATTTCAAGCCGGCCTACAGCCCCTACGAAAAGGACATTCACTCTGCGGTCCATCCGATGCAATGCATCAGCAATGGCCAGAGCAGGAAAAACATGACCGCCGGTTCCTCCTCCGCTTATAATGATATTTAAGCCTTTATCACTCATCTTCCTGGTCTTCTCTTTCTTCAGTATCTTCTGTATATTCTGTTTCCGTATCTTCCGCTAATCTCTTTTCATCCTGAGCTGTATCCCCTTCTACAGATCTGCTCACATTCAATATAATGCCTATGGCAATGCTGCTAAATACCAACGACGATCCACCCATACTAACAAACGGCAGGGTCAGGCCTGTAACAGGGAACAAATGCACCGTAACACCCATATTGACAATGGCCTGGAGAACCAACAATAAAGCCAAACCAATGGAGAGAAAAGCGCTGAAGGTCCGTGTGCTTTTCTTCACGATCACGCCCGCCCTGTAAAGAAGAAACATATATAGAAAGAGTATCACAAGCCCGCCTAAAATTCCATATTCTTCAACAATCAAGGCATAAATAAAATCCGAATAAGCGTAGGGAAGAAAGTCACGCTGTGTACTGTTCCCCGGACCTTTTCCAAGTATACCGCCGGTAGCAATGGCAATCTTTGATTGCTCAACCTGGTAATCGTCTCTCATCTCATCTTCTACAAATCCTTCAATCCTGTTTTCCCAGGTAACCACACGTCCTTTTTGTCCGGATAACATGATACCTCCTACCAGAACGGCTAAAAAGAAGATGCTCACAAGTACCAGCGACAACAAATATTTTATTTTCACCCTGCCAATAAACATAAGAATCATCACAGTGGTAAATAGTATTGCCGCAGTGGAAAAATTGGCGGGCACGATCATTCCGCATACCAACAGAATAGGGACAAACAAATAGCCTAATACGTCCTTAGAATGCCGGATGCTATATTGTTTGACGGACAATATCCGGGCAACATACATCACCAGGGCCAATTTGGCAAAATCGGAGGTCTGAAGGGTAAGTCCTATTCCGGGTAGTGTAAGCCACCTTTTGGCCTGATTATATGTGGTTCCACTGGAAAATGTAAGGGTAAGCAGGATGAGTGCGATCAGTAAAAATATCTGGGAAAGACGGGAATAGTATTTGAAATGGATGTTATGCACCACAAAGATAATCACCAGGCTTAATACAAGCAGGGAAAAATGTTTCAGTATATAGCTGGCCGTGCTTGCATCCTGCGATTGATACGCCAGTGTACCGGTAGAACTATAAACTGCCAGTAAGGAAACCAGGGAAAGAATGATGACCACACCCCAGATCACACCATCTCCTTTGAAGTATTTTGCCAGAATTTCCGTCATATTATGTCACTTTTCTTTAAAACGGTTTTACAAATTGCGTACAGCCTGTTTAAACTGATCGCCACGGTCTTCATAATTTTCAAAAAGATCGAAGCTGGCACATGCCGGTGAAAGGAGTACTGTATCCCCTTTCTTACCCAGATAATAAGCAGTACGAACAGCTTCCTCAGCCGATTTGGTGTCCACAATGGTTGCTACGATATCCTGAAAAGCTTCGTGAATTTTTGTATTGTCGATTCCCAGGCAGATAATTGCCTTGACCTTACTGGCTACCAACTCAAGAAGAAAAGAATAATCATTGCCTTTATCCAACCCGCCGGCAATCCAGATAAGACTTCCAGGTATACTCTCCAACGCATACCAAGTGGAATTGACATTGGTAGCTTTCGAATCATTGATAAATTCAATACCGTGAATTTTCAGAACATGCTCCAGACGGTGTTCAACACCCTGAAAATTTGCAAGACTCTTTCGTATCGACTCCTTACGAATGTTCAGGGCCTGGGCCGTAATTGCGGCGGCCATGGAATTATACGCATTGTGTTTGCCCTTCAATGCAAGATCATGTATTGACATAGTGAGTTCATTGTTATTATAAGTTACATGCATGGTTTCATTTTCAATAAAAGCACCCGGTGCAGTACCGGATTGATGGGAAAACGGGATCTGTTCAGCAGCTAACTTCCGTTTGGACAACTCTGCTTGTATGAGCTCATCATCCGAATTATAGACCAAAATATTTCCGGAATCGAGATTCATGGTAATACGGAATTTGGAATCGACATAATTCTGTAATTGATGCCCGTATCTATCCAGATGATCCTGGGTAATGTTCAGTAAAACGGCAATATCGGGGCTAAATTCATAAATCCCGTCAAGCTGGAAAGAACTGAGTTCAATCACATAATAATCATAATCTGCAGTGGCCACCTGATAAGCAAAGCTGTTTCCCACATTGCCGGCCAGTCCTGCATTCAACCCTGCATTATCCAGTATAAAATGGGTAAGCTTAGCGGTAGTGGTTTTACCATTGCTTCCGGTGATACAAATGGTATAGGCGGATGTATAACGGGCGGCAAATTCAATTTCTGATATCACAGGTATGCTCTGCTCCCGGACCTTCACAACAATATCTGCATCTTCGGGAATACCTGGACTCTTGATCACTTCCCCGGCCTTCAGAATTTCAGTATCACTGTGAGTCCCTTCCTCCCAGGCAACTTCATACTTCTGAAGCAGGTCTTTATAAATTGGCTTCACCGTACCCTTATCAGATACAAACACTTCAAACCCCTGTTTTTTAGCCAAAACAGCAGAACCTACTCCGCTTTCACCTGCGCCCAATATGACCATTCTGTTATTCATTCCCCGTACTTATGTTTATCTGATTTTAAGTGTAACAATCGTGATAACTGCCAGCAAGATGCCTATAATCAAAAACCGGATAACGATCTTTGGTTCCGGATAACCTTTTATTTGATAATGGTGATGAAGCGGGGCCATCTTGAAGATTCTCCTCCCCTCCCCATATTTTCTTTTCGTATATTTAAAATAGGATACTTGCAACAGAACGGAAATGCTTTCGATAAAAAACACCCCGCATAAAATAGGTATAAGTAACTCTTTACGAATGACGATGGCACATACGGCGATGATCCCTCCCAGGGCAAGACTTCCCGTATCTCCCATAAATACCTGGGCTGGATAGGAATTATACCACATAAATCCAATGGTGGCCCCTATGAAAGAACTGATATAAATCACCAGTTCATGGGAATAAGGGATGAACATAATGTTCAGGTAGTTCGCATATACCATGTTACTGGAAACATAAGCCAATATTCCCAATGTAGCACCGATGATGGCTGAAGCACCTGTGGCCAGGCCATCCAAACCATCGGTAAGATTGGCTCCATTGGATACCGCCGTAACGATCAATATGGTAACGATCACAAAGGCCACCCACGCAAGCTTATCTTTGTACTTGCCGGCAAATGTCACCAGGTATTTATAATCGAATTCATTGTTCTTTACAAAGGGAATGGTTGTTATAGTAGATTTAACGTCTTTGGTATACTGCTTTTCTCCGTCAGCAATATATTCATATCCCTCCATTACATCCACAGCAGTTTTATCTTTGACCTCTTCTTCGTCAAGTTGTTGTCTCACCCTCACATCATCGCTCATATAAAGGGTTAAACCCACAATGAGCCCCAACACAACCTGACCGGCAATCTTGAATTTCCCCGCGAGCCCTTCCTTATTCTTTTTGAATATCTTTATATAATCATCCATGAAACCAACAAAACCAAGCCAAACAGTTGTGATGAGCATAAGAATCACATAAACATTGGTAAGGTTGGCAAAAAGCAGGGTAGGTATTAATATAGAGGCAAGAATGATGATACCTCCCATACTTGGTGTCCCCGCCTTTTCTTTCTCTCCTTGCAGTCCCAGCTTTCTGACCTTTTCACCAATCTGCAGCTTGCTCAGGTAATTGATGATCATGCGCCCGAACACCAGTGAAATAATCAATGAAGCGATTATCGTCATGGCCGAACGGAACGAGATATATTCAAACAACCCGGCACCTGGAAAATCAAACTGGTCAAGATATTTAAAAAGATGATAAAACATATTGCCTTATTACTGTATTACATTTATTTAATAAATCTATGATCCTTTCGCAAATAACGTACAATTTTTTGTATCCCTATTTTTTTTTGAATATTTCCTCTATGACCTTCCTGTCGTCAAAATGATAACGTATTCCATTTATTTCCTGGTAAGTTTCATGACCTTTTCCTGCTACAAAAATGATATCCTCGCTGCCGGCCATCATACAGGCGGTTCTGATTGCCTCTTTCCGGTTCGTAATACTTAAAATCCGCTGTTCATCATCTTTTTTTACTCCTTCCCACATATCCTCAATGATTTTTTCAGGATTCTCAGTTCTGGGATTATCGGAGGTCAGCACCACCTTTGAACTATACCGGAGGGCAATTTTCGTCATTTGGGGTCTTTTTGCCTTATCACGGTCACCTCCGGCCCCAACCACGGTAATAAGCTTTTGATCTTTTCTCTGGACCCCATGAATGGTGGATAGCACATTTTCCAATGCATCAGGACTATGGGCATAATCCACAATAGCTGTTTTTTGATCATCTGATTTAAAAGTTTCGAACCTGCCCTCTACCGGTTGCAGTTTGCTTATATTTTTCAGCAGAAGCGATTCATCGTATCCCAATAACCGCGCTACTCCATAAATTCCCAAGAGGTTATAAGCATTAAATTCCCCTACAAACTGAGTCCAGAGATCCTTACCATTTATATTCAACAGAGTGCCGTCAATATGCTTTTCCAACACCCTACCCTTAAAATCGGCAAAAGTTTTAAGCCCGAAAGTATATACAGATGCACTGGTATTTTGTACCATGTATCTACCATTTCGGTCATCAACATTGACCAGGGCAAAGGAATCCCTGTCAAGGTAGTTGTCAAACAGCAATTTCTTGGAATGCAAATAATCGTCAAAAGTTTTGTGATAATCCAGATGCTCATGGGTAAGATTTGTAAAAAGTGCTCCTTCAAATCTTAACCCTGAAATGCGTCCCTGTTTCAATGCATGTGAACTTACTTCCATGAAGGCATATTCGCACCGCTGTTCTACCATTTTCTTCAACAGGGAATTAATCCGTATGGCATCGGGAGTGGTATATTTGGTGGACTGCCGTTCCTGATCAACATAATTGGCAATGGTTGAAATAAGGCCTGATTTAATGCCTTTTTGAAGAAACAGGTGATACAAAAGCGTTACAGAGGTAGTTTTGCCGTTGGTTCCGGTAATACCGACAAGTCTCAATCTCTCTGAGGGATTCCCGTAAAAGTTGGATGCCATTTTACCCAATGCCTGAGCCGTATCGCGAACCACTATATATGTTGTGCTTTCTTTCAATTGAACAGGCAATCTTTCGCATACCACAACGGAAGCACCTCGATCTATAGCATTGTCTATATAATCGTGTCCATCGACGGTAAGCCCTTTGAGCGCCACAAACAGGCTACCGGATTTTACTTCCCGGGAATCGAAGCCAATGAATCCGACCTGTTTATCCAGGTTGCCATTGCTTTCAACAACTCCGATGCCTTGCAGTATGTCTTCCAATGCCTTCTTCATTTAAATTATTACATTGATTTTACTAGATTTATGCTATTTTCACTTGTTTATTTTTTATATAACTTATTGTTCACATGCAACTTACCATGATAAAACAATCATTCCCTTTTGTGATTATAATGATTTTTTTCTCATGGACGTTTCATTTATCAACATTTGCCATTACTCAGTGTATGTCATTGTTAACACCACCCTATCCCCTTTATCTATAGGCTCTCCGGGAGGAATGGACTGTTTCCTTATGCTCCCTCTTCCAATCACCTCTACGCTCAACCCTTGATTCTCAAGTATATACATGGCATCCTTAACCCCCATACCAATAACATTTGGCATGGTACCCTCTCCAATATAGCGGTTCTCCAGATCTACTATGGAATCCTTTTTACTTGTCACTACCCATTCCGAATCTACATTCTTTTCATTCATTGCCACTCCCAGGCTCTTTAAGGCAGTTGCCAGCTCTTTCCGGTGGCTGTGTTTGGTATAGGGAACTTTATTGGTATCTTCATTCCTAACCATTTTTAACCCTTCATGCATTTCAAAGCTTGTAGCATAAACCTTTTCCGCAATCTCTCTAAATACAGGACCGGCTACTACATTTCCGTAATATACATCTTTTGATGGTGAATTAACAATAACGATACAGGAATATTTGGGGTCATCAAAAGGGAAATAACCGACGAAAGAAGCCTGATAGCTTACCCCTGATTCTTTTATGTACCCATATTTTTCATTTGCAATCTGGGCTGTACCTGTTTTTCCTGCTATCTCAAAATCGGCGTTGCGCAGATTCCGGGCAGTTCCCTCCTGAACAACTCCTTTAAGCAGCTTTTGGGTTTTACGTATTGTAGAGTTTGAACAAATTGCAGGATTGATCACCTCACTATCCATAGATTTTACCAGATTGCCATGTTCCCTGATCTGTTTCACAAACATGGGTTTTACCATTTCCCCGTCATTAGCGACAGCATTGTAAAAGGTGAGAATCTGCAGAGGGGTAAGCCTTATTTCATAACCAATTGACATCATAGGAAGCGAGATACCCGACCAGTATTGATCCCCGGGATATCTGATAAAGGGCTCACCTTCTCCTCTGATTTCCAGACCAAGTTTCTCATCAAGGTTCATGCTGTACAGACGGTCAACGAACTGATGAGGCTTGTTCCTGTAATTCCGGGTGATGACTTTGGATATTCCCACATTGGAAGAATGAATAAATGCATCTTTTATGCTGATCTTTCCATAACCTCCGGGTTTAACATCCGTTAGTTTCTTGTCATAATAATAGACTACCCCATCCTCCGTATCAACGGTATCATCGAGGCTCACGTAATCATCCTCCAGTAAGGACATAATGGAAGCCAGCTTAAAAGTAGAACCGGGCTCCCGGCTTTCTCCAACGGCATAATTGTAAATTTCCTTATAATTGCCCTCATCGGTTTTCCCAAGATTGGTAATTGCCCTGATCTCACCCGTATTTACTTCCATTAAAATGGCTGTACCATGGTCGGCATTATGTTCAATAAGTTGCTCTCTGAGCGCGCTTTCAGCTACATCCTGAATGTTGATGTCAAGGGTGGTGACCACATCTTTTCCGCTTTTGGGTTCAACCTTGTTGTCATTCCCTACCGGAATCCACAGGCCTCCCTGTATGCGACGCATCAGCCGGACTCCTTTCATTCCTTTAAGATAATTGTCATAAGCGCCTTCTATCCCAACAATATTTCCTCCTTCCCAATCAGTAGTATAACCGATCGTACGGGAAGCAAGATTACCATGGGGCTGTATGCGCAAATCCTTTTGTATTACAATAAATCCACCTTTATATCGTCCTTTCCGAAATAACGGAAAGGTCCTCAGCTCTTTCAGTGCTTTATAGTTGACCTGCTCCTTGATCAGATAAAACCTTTCTCCCTCTTTCCTTGCCTGATATAATTCTTGCCGGTACTGAGCAGCGGATTGGTCCTGAAATAACCCTGCCAGATTCCGGGCCAGGGTATCCAGTTTCCTGAAGTAGGTTTTGCTGTCCATTTCTAATCCGGTACTCCGGGTATCCAGCCTTATCTCATAATAAGGAACAGAGCTTGCAAGCAACCTGTTGTTAGCTGAATATATATCTCCCCTGTTGGACTCAACCATCTCACTTTTCAGGTTTAGCTCCTCTGCTTTTTTACTGAGTTCTTTGCCTTGAAATACCTGTAAATAGAAAATCTTCCCGGCAATTAAAAGACCAAGAAGTAGAATTAAAACATAGACTACTCCGACACGCCACAATATGTCCCTTTTTAATGGCATTAATCTTCCTCACTTTGTATAACAATCTTTTTCGGCGGTGTCACTGACTGTTCCAGACCCAGATCTTTTTTTCTGATCAATCTAATGACCTGCGACTGCTGGCTCAAACTCATCAATTCGGCGGAGGTGGTTATTGCTTTTGCCCTTAATTCTTCTACTTCCTCCTGAAGCCCGGAGTTCTTTCTTACCAGTTTTTCAGCATGATACCGGTTGCCGATATAGATAAAAGCCAATATGGTAAGAAAAAGAATATAGGGCAACTGCCTGACCACCTTCCCCCTTGTGAGCAGTGAACCCCCCAATAATCCCTTAAGCGAACCAATACGTTTCAGTTCACTTCGTTCCTGGGATTCATCAATAAACTCTATATTTTTCTTTCTTTTCATAATTACAGCTTTTCAGCGATCCTTAATCTGGCACTTCTTGCGCGGTTATTGTTCCTCACCTCTTCAGCGGAGGGAACAATAACGTTTTTATTCACCAAAGTGAACGGCGCCAACACATTGCCGTAAAAGTCCTTCACCGGCTCACCGCTAAACCGGCCACTCTTCATATAATTTTTTACGATTCTGTCTTCTATGGAATGATAAGAAATTACCGCCAGTCTGCTCCCGCTTTTCAGCATCTGCTGACTTTGTTGGAGGAAATGTTTCAGGTTCTCTATTTCTTTGTTAACCTCAATTCTCAGCGCCTGAAACACTTTTGCGAGAAACTTATTCCTGTATCTAAAAGGAATATAATCTTTTAAGGTATCTACCAGCTCTGAAGTAGTAGTGATCTCTTTTTCTTTGCGCTTCTCCAGTATGGCGTCGACCAGAAGCCGTGTTTTTCTGATGTCTCCGTAATTCCAGAAAATATCAGATAATGCAGTGGCAGAATATGTATTGATTATATAACCAGCGGTTTGGGGAGCATTTTGATTCATCCTCATATCCAACGGAGCTTCAAAGCGAAAAGAAAAGCCTCTTTCAGGAGCATCCAGATGGTGTGAGGAAACCCCCAAATCAGCCAATATTCCATCGATCCGATCAAATCCCAGATATTTTAAAAAATTCTTCATGTATCTGAAATTATGATTAATAAAAATCAACCTCCTGTCGTCTATTCCATGTTTCCAAGCCTCTCTATCCTGATCAAAAGCGATCAGTACTCCGTTTTCAATCTTTTCAATGATCTTTCCTCCATGCCCGCCTCCACCAAATGTTGCATCAACATAAATGCCTCCGGGCTGCACATTCAGCCCCTGTATGCTTTCCTCCACTAATACGGGTTGATGAAACATAATCTTTATTCCCCATTTTCTTCACTTGATTCGTTACCCATTATTTTCTGCGCCAAACTTGCAAAATCATCCTCCGATTCCTGCATCTGTTCATATAAATGCCTGGCCCAGACTTCTATTTTTCCATCCTGACCGGCCAATATCACCTCTTTAGATATTTCCACCGTATCCAAAAGCCTTTTGGGTATCAACAGCCGGCTATTTCCATCAAGCGAAACTTCGGCTGTCCCACGGTAAAAATTCCTCAGGAACCTGTTGTGTTCTTTATCATATGGATTGATCTTCTCTCTGATCAACCGGTTTTGCCGCTCCCATTCTTCCATAGGATAGAGAACCAGGCATCTTTCGAATATATCTTTCTTAACCACAAAATGATCCCCTTCAGAAGAAGCCATCTGCTTCTTAAAAGCCGAAGGGAAGGTGATTCTTCCCTTTGCATCAACCTTGCAAGTATAATCACCTATAAATATGGCCATACACTACACCTAAAATTAGTATGTAAATATAAAGAAAAAATTACCACAAACAACCACTTTAAACCATTTTTTACCACTTTGTTGAAAACTTTTTCCACACTAATCATCCGGTAATGATCAAAAAAACCTGTCATCAAAGGATTAAAGAACGAAGAATTGTTCGATTCAGGGAAATTTTGTAATTTTACACATTGATTTGATATTATAATCTGAAGGGAATATGGGTGAGGAAAAACAAGGCATAGAAAAAATTGATGTCAAAAAAGTTTTTCATAAGAAAAATCCAAAGGTAGCCAGGCTAATTCCCGGATTCATATACCGGTATCTCAGGAAAATCATCCATGAAGATGAAATCAATGAGGTTCTGCCTAAAATTTCCCACCTTCACGGATTGGAATTTTTAAGGGAAGGGCTCAGGTACTTTGATATCAACATTAAAACGTACGGAAAGGAAGATATTCCCAGGGAAGGAAGATATATTTTTGTAGCCAATCACCCGCTGGGCGGGCTTGATGGACTGGCTTTTGCCAAGGAAGTGGGAGACATCTATCCCAACATTCAATTTATCGTCAATGACATCCTGTTAAACCTTGAAAATCTGAAACCCATATTTGTGCCGGTTAACAAACACGGAAAACAGTCCCCGGAATATGTCAGAAAAATCGAGGAAACTTACCGCTCCGATGCCCAAATCCTAAATTTTCCAGCCGGGTTGTGCTCAAGAAAAATAAACGGGAAAATTGTCGATCTGGAATGGCATAAAAGCTTTATAAACAAAGCCAAAAGTCATAAGAGAGACATCATCCCCGTCCATATCAGCGGTAAAAACTCAAACTTTTTCTATAATTTTGCAAAAATCCGGGAATTTATCGGGATGAAGAACAACATTGAGATGTTCTTGCTACCTAGTGAAATGTTCAAACAACAAGACAAAAATATTGTTATAACTTTTGGCAAACCAATACCTTACACCATACTTGACAAAAGGTATACACCAAAAGAATGGGCAATAAAAATAAAAGACCACGTTTATCAGTTAAGTGAAGACAGGAACAGGGAATTTTCTCCTGAGTGATCGTTAAAAATTCATAAATTAACTCCTAAACAATAAAACAATATATGCAAGATATCATAAAACCGGTTGAAAAGTCAGAGATCAAAAAAGAATTAACTCCCGATAAGTTCCTAAGGCACACCAATTATGGTAATAATGAGCTGTATGTAGTCACTTATCATGATTCTCCAAACACAATGAGGGAAATCGGAAGATTGAGGGAAGTTACTTTCAGAGCTGCCGGCGGTGGCACTGGTAAAGAGCTCGATCTGGACAAATTTGATTCTTCGGAAGATCCCTACAGGCAATTAATCTCCTGGGATCCCAAGGAGGAAGAAATTCTGGGAGGTTACAGGTATAAAGTATGTGATAAACATACAAACCCCGAAGATCTGGCTACACAAAAATTATTTCATTTTTCCATAAAATTTGTCAAACAATACCTGCCTTATACCATTGAACTGGGCCGATCCTTCATCCAACCCAAATTTCAGTCTACCGGTAACACCAGGAAAACCCTGTATGCCCTGGATAATTTATGGGACGGGCTGGGTGCGCTAGTGGTAAAAAATCCGGAAAACGAGTACTTTTTCGGAAAAGTAACAATGTATCCCCATTTCAATAAAAGAGCACGGGACCTTATTCTGTATTTCCTCCACAAAGAATTTTTTGATGCTTATGATCTGGTGTATCCCAAGAAACCTGAGCAATTAAATGCGGACCAAAACGAACTGGATCAAATCTTTACCGGGGAAAACTATGAAACAAACCTAAAAATCTTATCCCAGGAAGTCAGGAAATTAGGTGAAAACATTCCACCCCTGATCAATGCCTATATGAATTTATCACGCACGATGAAAATCTTCGGAACAGCATTGAACAAATCTTTTGGCAATGTGGAAGAAACAGGAATAATGATTACAATAAGCGATATTTACCCCAAAAAGAAAACACGACACGTCGAATCGTTTAGGGAAGAAAAAGGAACCTATCAGTAGGCTCTTATATCACGGCCTTCAATAAAATTTATAAAAGCCCTGTTCACCACTTTATTACCCCCGGGTGTAGGATAATTACCCGTAAAGTACCAGTCGCCTTTATCATTGGGGCAGGCCTGATGAAGATTTTCAACTTTTTGATAAACAATTTGGACCTCAGCATTAATATTTTCAGCTTTAAGAAGAGAACTGATTTTATCCGACAATTCTTCGCGGGTGAAAGGTTTGTATATATCTTTTACATAATTGACCATCTCCTCTTTAGGCAAATTTTCCTGTTCCTTGGATTTTTTATAGACTTCATTGATCACACTTTCCATCCTCCGATCCCTAAGTAATGAAATAGCAGCCTGAAATGCCACCAGATTACCCAGTTTGGCCATATCAATTCCATAACAATCGGGATATCGGATCTGAGGTGAAGAAGAAACAACTATTATCTTTTTGGGCTCCAACCGGTCTAGTATCCGTAAAATACTCTCCTTTAGAGTGGTACCTCTGACTATACTATCGTCCACGATAACCAGGTTATCCACTCCCCTATTCATGATACCATAGGTGACATCATAAACATGGCCCACCAAGTCTTTCCTGCCGCTTTCTTGGGCTATAAAGGTTCTTAGTTTGACGTCCTTTATGGCTATCTTTTCAACCCGGATTTTTTTGGTGAGCAGATCATCTAAATATTTCTCGTCCAGTTCATCCTTGTTTTCAAGGATTTCCTTTTTCTTATTATTCAACTGGTAAGTTTCCAACCCACGAAGCATTCCATAATAAGCTATTTCTGCAGTATTAGGAATAAAAGAAAATACGGTATTCTCCAGATCATAATCTATAGCCTTCAGCACATCGGTAACTAACAACTCACCCAGTTTCCTGCGTTCCCTATAAATATCCCTGTCACTGCCGCGAGAAAAATATATTCTTTCAAAGGAACAGGATTTTCTCTCTTCAGGTACGCGTATTTCTTCTTGTGAAACTTCACCTTTCTTCTTAATGATCAACGCATTGCCTGGGGAGACTTCCCGGACCTCTTCCGCCCGGACATCCATCACTGTTTGAATAACCGGTCTTTCCGAAGCACAAACCACTATCTCATCATCCATGTAATAAAAGGCCGGGCGGATACCTCTGGGATCACGCATAAAGAAAGCATCCCCATGTCCGACAATTCCTGCAATGGCATATCCTCCGTCCCAGTCCTTGCTGGAAGACTGCAAGATTTTTTTTATACTGATATTTTCAGCAATCAGTTTAGATATTTCCTTGTTATCATACCCTTCATTTTTATATTGCCTGAAAAGGAACTGATTTTCCTCGTCCAGAAAATGACCGACCTTTTCAAGAACTGTTTCGGTATCGGAAAAATCTTTGGGATGCTGACCCAAATCAATTAATAGCTGAAACAGCTCATCTACATTGGTGAGATTAAAATTCCCCGCCAGTATAAGATTCCTGGATTTCCAGTTGTTTTCACGCATTACCGGATGTACATATTCAATGTTATTCACCCCGTATGTTCCATATCTTAAGTGCCCCAGATAAACCTCACCGGCAAAGGGCAGATTTTTCTTAGACCAGACAGGATCTTTCAGAAGATCAGGGTTTCTATTCCTGATTTTCTGATGATCTATTTCCACCTGGTCAAAAATCCGCTTGATGGGGGTACTTTTATTCGTCCTCACACGGTGAATGTATTTTTCGCCAGGTTTCAGATCAAACTTCAGATTGACCAGGCCGGCACCATCCTGGCCCCTGTTATGTTGTTTCTCCAATAAAAGATATAGCTTATGTAAACCATACATCCACGAACCATACTTCGACTGATAATATTCCAGCGGCTTCAGAAACCTGATCATTCCAATGCCGCATTCATGCTTTATCTGATCACTCATTACTCATCTTTTGATTCATTCAACTCCGGGAAATTAATTTTATCCGGTACGACAAAAGCCGAAGGAAATTCACTCCTTATTTTTTTTAGATACTTAATGGCCTCAATTTTAGTGCGAAAATCACCTACATATACTTTCCACCAGCTATCATCATAATTGCGATATATCGGTATTTCAGGAAATTCTTCATGGAACTCAGCCCTTACCTCCTCGGACTCTTCTCTGGCCTCTGTGCCCAGATCAGCATAAATTCGTATACGGTATCCATCTACTTCCGGATTCTCTTTGTTTTTTGCAATATGTTTTAAAACCAAATTATTAATTGCACTATCCTGTTGAAAACGAATGTTATTGTCGCTCTTGTCTTCGATTTGATTAAAAACATCCCGGGGCAGTTGTATTGAATTCTCCTGACCCAATGTGATCAAAGGAAGAAGAACTAATAACAGGATAAAATAAAACAATCTCATAGCTTTTGCTTTTTTGACCTCAAAATTAAACAAATTTTAAATCACCTTTTATAAAAGAATGGTGATCTCTGACAAGAACATACTATCTACTTAGATTCAGTGTACTTTTTCTGTTAAAGTCCAGCTCTTTCCTATAAAGAAACGATTTGGCCGTTAAAGAACCTTTTATGGCTAAAGTCACTTCTCCGCTTTTCAGAATACTTGTAACAGACATTCCACTGGATAACAAATCGGAATAATCTACTGTCAATAAAACGTCATGCGTTTTATCCGAATTTGCAGGCAGTTTGAGTTTTTCCGTACTCTCTATTTCTCCGGCCTTCTTATCATTAATAAAAGCCGACCCTTCAACCCTGGTTACATTTATCCGGAAAATATTGGGGTTGCGGATGGGTAGTTCCAGGCTAAGATCAACCGTACTCTCAGACAACGCTTTCACTTTCAGATTCCTCGGTTCACCTACCTCCAAAGGTTCGTAGGTTTTGCACCCAATCAAACCCAACAGCGCGATAAACAAAATAAAACGTATATATTTCATAAACCATAATTTTTCTTTGATTCAAGTAACAAATATAAACCCAATTTTTGAATTGATTAAGTATTTTCATCCAAAGCCCCTGCCATCAGATAAGCCGCGCCCAAAACTCCTGCACTGTCACCCAGTTCTGGTTTAACAAATTTTGTTTCCA
>JBNJFN010000019.1:0-19080 GCA_051746885.1 Bacteroidota bacterium
AAAGGAATAATACTTTCCCACCGGAATTACACCGCCAATGTGGAGCAGGCCTTAACCCTGATGGATATTCCTGAATACTACAAAACTTTGCTGATCCTACCCCTGGACCATTCCTTTGCACATACTGCCGGGATCTATAGTTTCATAGCCAGCGGGGCCAGCATCGGCACGGTTGAAGTGGGCAAAAATCAAATGGAAACACTCAGAAATATACCCAAAAACATCAAAGAACTTAAGCCGAATTTATTACTGAGTGTCCCTGCCCTGGCCAAAACCTTCAGGAAAAACATCGAAAAAGGTATCCGTGAAAAGGGTCCAGGCATTGATAAACTTTTCCAAAGGGGTTTGAAAACAGCTTATGCTTATAATAAAGAAGGATATAACAGGGGTAAAGGCCTGCAGTTTTTGAAAGCTCCTCTGCTAAAGCTATATGACAAACTTATTTTTAGCAAGATACGTGAAGGTTTCGGAGGTGAACTTGACTTTTTCATTGGCGGAGGCGCCCTGCTGGATCTTGAACTCCAGCGGTTCTTTTATGCCATAGGTATGCCCATGTTTCAGGGATATGGACTATCGGAAACCTCCCCGATCATCTCATCCAATACCCCTCATAAACACAAACTGGGTTCTTCCGGTTTTCTGGTTGAGAATATCGAGCTCAAAATCTGTGATGAAAACGGAAAAGAGCTTCCTTTGGGAGAAAAGGGTGAAATTGTAGTCCGTGGAGAAAACGTAATGGTAGGATATTGGAAAAACGAAAAAGCAACAAGGGAAAGCATAAAAGATGGCTGGTTTTATACAGGGGATCTCGGTTATATGGATAAAGACGGATTCCTCTATGTATTGGGCAGATATAAAAGCCTTCTCATCGGAAACGACGGTGAAAAATTCAGTCCCGAGTCCATAGAAGAAGCTCTGGTTGAACATTCTGATTACATAGACCAGTGTATGCTACATAATAACCAGGATCCTTATACGGTAGGCCTTATAGTTCCCAATAAAGAGGCCGTCAAGAATTATGTGGCCCAGCAGGGATTTTCCATACAAAGCGAGGAAGGACAAAACGCAGCTCTGCAGCTAATTCAGGATGAAATTGATAAATTCAAAAATGGTGGGGAATACCGGGATATGTTTCCTGAAAGATGGCTGCCAACAGCAATTACAGTCCTTGGAGAAGCTTTTACCGAGGAAAACAAAATGCTTAACAGTACTCTGAAGATTGTTAGAAGAAAAATTGAAGATTTCTATAAGGATCGAATTGATTTTCTCTATACACCGGAAGGGAAAAATATTTTCAACCATCAGAATAAAAACATCGTGAGCCGGTTTTAAAAAAGGTGATTGAAGGTTTTCTACTGTTCCTCTCTTGCTTTCAGATATCTGTTTAAAAGAACCCTGGCTTGCATGAAATGTTTCTTTTTAACGAAAACCTTGGTCTCACTGCCCGGAAGGGCAGCTCCAAATCCGGCCGTGATCCCCGAATGCATATCGTTACGAATAAAACAGGGTATATAATGCTCTTCAAGGTAGAGCTTAATAAATCCTGCGTTGATCTGGGAAGCGGTGTATAAATATGTTAATTGATCTTCTGGTCCCATCTATGCATTCATTTTTTTCATTTAACGGCCATCCACTGTATTTGTTATTTATCTTTTCTTTTTAGATTTTCTATTTGGCTTTTACGCCGCTTCAGATAATGATAATAAGCGTCCTGTGCCCTCACCCTTTTATCCTTATTCCGGACATATTTGTTGTCCTGTTTATCATCCAGAATCCTGGCCTTCACATTGTCGCGCAACTGAATCCTGAGCATCTTTTTCAGCTCACGTTTTATCTCCGGATCGTATACCGGACAGGTCACCTCTATTCTTCGGTCGAGATTTCTGACCATCCAATCAGCAGATGATATGTAAACTTTTTCGTTTCCACCATGATAGAAATAAAATATCCTCGAATGTTCCAGGAATTTATCTACAATACTGATTGCTTCAATATTATCGCTTAAACCCGGAACTCCCGGCTTGAGTGAACATATGCCCCGTATGATCAGTTTGATTTCAACTCCGGCCTGGCTGGCCTCATACAGCTTTTCCATCATCTCTTCATCCACCAGACTGTTCATTTTGATGATCATGTATGCTTTTTTACCTCTTTTGGCATTTTTGATCTCATGATCGATATGATAAAGGAAATGGCGCCTGGTGCTGAAAGGGGAAAGAATAATATGATTAAATATATGCTGTTTATAATTTTTATCAAAGAATTCAAAGATTTTCACCACATCCGAAGTGATGCGTTTATCACAGGTAAACAACCCCTCATCACAGTATATTTTTGATGTTTCTTCATGGAAATTGCCTGTTCCGATATACGCAAAATGCTCAATCCTTTTGTTGATCTTCCGTTCTATCAACGTAAGTTTACAATGCACCTTCAAACCAGGAACCCCGTGAATGACCTTGGCTCCGACCTCCTGAAGCCGGTTCGACCAGTATATATTGGCTTCTTCATCAAACCTGGCCTGAAGCTCAATCACTACTATCACATTCTTTCCATTCTTGGCTGCATTGATCAGGGAGTTGATCACAACTGACTTTCTGGCGACCCTGTAAAGCGTTATCTGTATAGAAGTGACCCGGGGATCAATGGCTGCCTCCCTGAGCATATCAATATAATATCTGAAAGATTGATAAGGAAAATGTAAAATGTGATCCCTCTCCTTGATTTCCTCAAGGATGCTTTTTTGGTGTTCAAAATACATAGCGGGAACCGGAGGCTTGGTCCTGTTCTCAAGGTGCAAGGGTCCGATATTGGGAAAATCCATAAAATCCTTGAAATTATGGTAGCGGCCTCCGGCAATAATGTTATCCTCACGCCCAAGTCTCATGCGTTTCTGGAAATAATCCAATAAATCTTCCGGCATGGAAGCATCGTAAACAAAACGAACCGGCTGCCCCCTTTTTCTTTTTTCCAAACTCAGCGACATTTTCTCCATAAAGCTCTTGGAAATGTCATCATCTATATCTAATTCCGCATCCCTGGTAATTTTAATGGTATAGGCTTCTGCCTTGTCATAATCAAAGAAAGAAAAAATGTCATTCAAACAATACCGGACGATATCATCCAGAATAATGATGTATTTGTTATCCCCAACTTTAGGTAAAACCACAAATCTAGGCAATATCTCTGTAGCCAGATCAAGGAGGGCATACCGGGTTTTTCGGGGGTTATTCATCTTGAATAACTTGACGGCAAAATAAATTGGCTCATCTCTGAGATAAGGAAATTCCCGGGTATATTGCAGCATAATGGGAACAAGAATCGGGCGAATGCGCTCATTATAAAATTCTTCAACAAATCTTCCTTGCTCCTCTGTTAACTGGGTTTCATTGACCACGTGAATATTGTATTCCCCCATTTCCTTAAGCAATTCATTATAAATCTGCTCGAATTTTTGCTGTTGTCGGACAATGATGCTCTGGATCTCCTGCAGCAATTCATGGGGTGTTTTATTTCCAAGCAGCTTTTTCCTGTCCCTGAAAGCTGCAATCCTTCTCACAGTTGCTACCCTTATCCTGAAGAACTCATCCCTGTTGTTTGAATGAATGCCCAAAAATCTCATCCTCCGAATAAGCGGATTGGAAGGATCGGCCGCTTCCTGAAGTACCCTGCGATTAAAAGAAAGCCAGCTTATTTCCCGGTTGATAAAACGGGAATTGATATTTTCTGAATTCATACACTCTCTCTTTGTGCTCTGCGATCTTCTATATATTTTGGCGACCAAAAATAATCAATTCGATGTAATTACCTTCCCCATGATCTCAAAAATCCACGTTTTCTGTATGATAAACCTTAAAGTTATCCATATCCAATGCAACCAGATTTCCCATGCCGGAATATCGCTTATAGACACAACCGGCATCAATATCAAACTGAGTGTTGTTACCACGCTCTACCATCTGCTGAATCTGTTCAAGTGGTATAGGGGTATGACCATGGATAATAAGGCGGTTGTCTGAAAGAGAAAGGTCATTTGAACAATTCCTGCACCATACCATAGAACGAATATCCCTAAAGGGCCTTTTTGCCCTGAAATTGATCCCTGCATGAACAATGATGGAATCATCCAATTCAACGTAATAAGGCATTTTCCGTATAAAATCCATATGGGATTCAGGCAATTTGGCTAAAACTGCTCTATCATCAAACCTGGAGTATTCTATTCCGTAACTGTCAAGAGTAGTATCAGCCCCGTTGAACATCCATAACATATACTTGTCAGAGGTCTTATAAAGATAAGCATCGAGCATCATCTCCTCATGATTTCCTCTTACCGGTTGAACCTGATATCCTTCATCCATCATGGCAATAATATAGTCAATTACTTCTTTTCCTGAAGGGCCCCGGTCAATAAAATCCCCTACAAAGTATAATTCATCTTCCTTCCTTACCTGTAGTATATCTTCCACCAACTTTCGAAGGCTTTTATAACATCCGTGTATATCCCCTATTGCATACCTCATATTTGCTACTTTTAGTTATTTAACAGTTCATAGACGTTTCTGTTCGAAATGGATTCAAATACTAAAAGGAAATTTTAGAAATTATCGTAAAAGGTACGATCCTTCCTAAACTTGAGTGCATCCTGCAGCATTGAAGAATTCACGCTAATAGTAAAGTTATACATTCTGCGATAACCAATGGGTACCCAAGTAAATGACATCGAGAAACAATGCAAATCCCTGTTTATGGTTACCTGGGTTGGACCAATCTTGTCTTCATGGATATCGTAATTGGTACTAAAACTGAAATCCCATTTTGGGGTTAAGCTAAAATTCCCGTTTATCCCGATGGTTTGACGGATTTTCGGTTCAAACTTCTGTTCATTCACATTAAAATTCTGAGAGTAATTCAATGAATAATCAAGATTCAAACTCCATGGAAACTGAAAATAATCATAAGAAGGTTGTTGCTGAGGCTGTTGCTCGGAAGCTTGCTGAGACTCCGGAGGTTGTTGCTGTCCCATTTCCTGTTCACCCTGTTGCGGAGGACTCTGCCCTGAAGAGGATCCGCTTCCCCCGTTTTGACTTTCGCCCCCACTTAGGTCAGTACTCATAGAGACGCGGAAATTGGTCAAACGGGCCAGCTTACCGCTCTCCCTGAATTCTGCTTTATCGATTGTATTTCCTGAATTGTCTACGGCATAAGGGTCAAACGTACCTGAAAAATTAAGATTCAGGTTGTTTTCAAAAAGATTGGTTCTCCCGTTAAACCGAACGGTAGACCAATTCAGGGAATCGGCAAAAATATTGTAACTGGTGTTGAAGCTGAGGTTATCCAGCAGTTTAACCTTCTCCAGTTCATCCGTGGTATCGGTTTCCGACCTGACCTTCATTTCCAGATTGTTGCTTAAACCCAGACTGATATTGCCGCTTCTTCTGGGCGAAGAAGGCGGACTATAGCGCTGGCCGTCAAAATAAGAATATTCCCGAAGGTTTCCCCTTTCATCCCGATAGGTGTCATAATAAGGTGCCGTCATATTCCCGAGACTCGGCCGAAAGCTTATGCTTGCAGAAGGAGTCATCATATGCCTGATGGCCTGAACTTTGCTTTCGGGATTCTTAAACTGAAACATACCATAAACCTTCGGACTTGTACTAACACTTATAGAAGGTTCAGCGGAATGGGCATATTTGAATTCCTGTATCGTATCCTCTACCAACTGTCCGTAAGTGGAATCAAGCGCCGGATCATACCTTTCCTGAAAGTCTCTCTCTACATATCTGGGATACAAAACCCCTTTATAACTAAGATTGGGAGTGATGTTAAAATGATTAAGCACCTTAAAATTCAGACTAACCGGTATCCGGTGCTGGAAACCGCTTTCAAAATCTTCATAAGTGGTTTCTTTGAACAATAAAGATTCTTTAGTATCCAGCTTGTTTTCAAGATCGGCACTATACCCAACCTGGAGGTTTTCATACCAATCCATTCTCCCGTTGTTATCCAGACCCCGGAGAGGATATTGCCTGCTCATGTTGAACGACATACTGGGTAGAGTGAAACTTACATCTCTGTTTCGGGTATTCTGGTTCAATCTTAATTTCCCGTTAAAATCAAAAGGACTGTTCGGCCATTGGTAGCGATAACTGATGCTTGAAGTTTTGGTGTTTGAAACGCGGTCCTGTACGCTCTGACCGTGTCGTCTATCGTATCCAGAGGTACTGTAATTCACATTGGCATTAAAACTGCTGTATGGATTGGCTTTGGAAGCCTGACTGTGGCTCCAGGATAACCTAAAAGAACGATTGCTCCTGTATTCGGGTGTTCCCTGGTCACCGAATACCTCCCTTTGATAATCGGCGTTCAACCGACTGGTATATTTGTAACGCTCGCTTAAACGATACTGCAAATTAAGTCCGTAACTCCCCAAAGAGTATATCTGGCCGGTCAGGGTGAGATCCATATGATCGTTGATACCCCAATATAAGTCTGACTGAAGGGAAAACCCCTTCCGGCTTTCTTCATTCACACTGATATTGGTAAATCCCGAAGTTTGCTTTTGCTGTATGGGAAAAAATCCGAAAGGTATGCCCAAAGGCAACGGAATATCCTCCATTACCAGATAGGAAGGACCTGCAACGATACGTTCATTCGGAATGACTTTGCCTTTTGTCAGAGCAATATAAAAATGAGGATGATCCTTATCACAGGTGGTGTATTTGCCGTTTTTAAAATGAAACTGATTGTCGGCATGCTTTTTAGCCGTAGAGCCATGGAGAATGCCTTCCTGCTCCTGGGTCTGGACACCCTTAATATATCCCTTCCTGGATTTAAAATTATAACGGATGATCCTGGCATCATACGTTTCTCCCCCTTCCTTAAATATAGGCTTCCCCACCAATTGCCCGGTGGAATCCTCAACACCTCTGGCAAAAACAAGATTGCTGTCCTGGCTATATTCAATATAATCGGCTGTCAATTCGATATTTCCATATACCACTTTTGCGTCGCCATACAAATATACTTTGTTGTCCATTCTTGACATAACTATGGAATCGGCAGCCTGATAATCGATATCGGTGTCAATGAAACCTGTTGTGTCTTCTTCCGTATCAGCGACTGTATCATTTTGTGTCACGGTAGTATCCTGATCTATGAAATAAGCAATAGAACTCTTGACACTGAGATCATTGGACGAAGCAATTTTGCCACAAAAAACGAACGTTAACAGAACAGCAAACAAAAAAGTTTTTAAAATATTATTTGCTAATTTTAATTGCAATTTGGATTGTGCTATTTTTGCATAATAACAATTATAAAATAATCGTCAAAGCTAATGAAAATATTATATTCAATATTATGTTGAAATTAAAATCTCGTGCCAAACTAAATAATTCACTCATATATCTGTTTATAATATTTCTTGTGTTCCCCCTTGCGCTGAATGGTCAAGAGGAAAAAAAATATCATCTGAAAACTGTAGTTATTGATGCAGGGCATGGGGGTAAAGATCCCGGGGCACTGGGAGATAAAAAAAACGAGAAAGAACTGGTGCTTTCCATGGCCTTAAAATTGGGTGAACGCATTGAGGAAAATTTTCCGGATGTTAAGGTCATCTACACCCGTAAAACAGATACATTGATCCCGCTTTTTAAAAGAGCAGAAATAGCCAACAAAAATAAAGCTGACCTATTCATATCCATCCACACCAATGCCAATGAAGATACTAAGATAAAAGGCACAGAAACTTATGTAATGGGTTTACACAGAAGCGAGAGCAATCTTGAGGTGGCAAAACAGGAGAATTCAGCCATTCTTTATGAGGAAGACTACTCCAGAACCTACCAGGGATTTGATCCAAATTCAGCAGAATCTTATATCATCTTTTCCCTGATGCAGAATGCCTATCTTGACCAAAGCCTGAATTTTGCCTCATATATCCAGAAAAAATTTGGTCAGAATACGGGCTTAAAGAACAAAGGTGTAAAGCAGGCCGGCTTTTTGGTCCTTTATGAAACGTCGATGCCCCGGGTACTCGTTGAGGCGGGTTTCCTAAGTAATCCCAGTGAAGAAAAATATCTGAATTCAGAGAAAGGCCAGGAAAAAATAGCCTCATCCATCTATGAAGCGTTCAAGGAATATAAACAAAATATTGAAAGCAAAAGCGTGATGCTGCCCAACAAAAAAGATACCCTTTCCACACAGGACAGTATTGTTTTCAAAGTCCAGGTGGCCGCTTCCAGCGATCCGATCTCCCTGGATTCCGATTACTTCAAGGGTTATGATCAGGTGGAAGAACACAAAATCTCCGAACAGTATAAATATACCATTGGAAGTAGTAAGAACTTCAAACAAATACAACAATTAAAACAAGAAATCAAAAACGATTTTCCGGGTGCCTTCATTGTGGCTTTTGAAAACAATGATCCCATAACGATAGATAAAGCCCTAAGTATAATAAACAATCATTAAAAGATCTATCCATGTCAAAAGAACTAAAAATCGGACTTATAGCAACGTTTTTGATTGCATTGCTGATTTGGGGTTTCAACTTCCTGAAAGGCCGAAATATCCTTACAGAAAAAAATCACTTCTATGCTGTTTACAACGAAATTGGCGGTCTGGAAGAGGCCAGCCCCATTTATCTAAGTGGTTACAAGGTAGGTATGGTGGAAAACATCAAACTCACAGGTCGAAATATGAATGACCTGGTCGTAAGATTTACAATAAGGAAAGACCTGAAAATCCCGAAAAACTCCCGCTGTATAATATATAATGCGGATTTGATGGGAACTAAAGCCATAAAGCTGAAATTTACAGAAGCCAGACAATATCATGAAGCCGGTGATACCCTCCCTTCTGCCCTGGAGCCCAATATTACCGAACAAATATATACGGAAATACAGCCCTTAAAAAACAAAACACAAAACCTCCTCGCTTCGCTTGATTCCATCACCCAATTGTTTGACGAAGATACCAAGGGAAATATCCAACGTGGCATAGCCAATTTACACACCACCACTACGAACCTGAAAAATACCTCTGAAAGCCTGGATCAACTGATGTCGCAGAACAATAAAAAAATCGAAAAGACCATTACCAATGCCGAATCAATTACCACCAATCTGCAAAACAACAATGAAGCCATATCGAACTCTCTCAGAAACATCTCATCAGTAACCGATTCTCTAAGAAAAGCCAACCTGATCACCACTCTTGGTCATCTGGAAAATACCCTCTCCTCTACAGATAGTATCCTTAAAGGGATACAAAAAGGAGAAGGCTCTCTGGGCCAGCTAACAAAGGACGATTCACTTTATATCCATCTCAATCAGACCACCCACAATCTGAATACGCTGATAAAAGATATTCAGGCAAATCCGGGTAAGTATATCCAAATATCCGTTTTTGGAAAAAACAAATGAAAATTTGTTATTCTTATTTAGACTTTGACTAAATAAAAGATTAACTCTATTCTAAAACTTTAATTAAACGAATTAAATTTTTAACTGGCAATTTTTTAATCGTAAAGAACATTAGTTTTCTGAATATCAGTAAATAAAACAATTTTATTATTTTTTAAAAAAATATATTACTGATAAGAAATACCATACAATTTCTATTGGAAATACAACAGCACAGGCATTTTTTTTCAAAGAATTTTTTTTCCAAATTTGTTAGAGCAACAAATCATAGTGGAAATTTTTAAATATCTAGTAATTAATGAACGATAGTAAACACATTAAAGTATGGAACCGCTGTCTTCAGATTATCAAGGATAATGTTCCTGCTATCAGTTACAGGACCTGGTTTGAGCCTATTGTTCCCTTAAAACTGGAAAACAATATATTAACCATCCAGGTGCCCAGTCCGTTCTTCTATGAATACCTCGAAGAGCAGTATATTGATATACTGCGTAAGACATTGAGAAAAGAATTGGGGAATAACGCCAAACTGGAGTACAGTGTGGTGATGGAGAATAATTCCGCCGCTTCCAAAAGAAAACCCTACACCATTAAGTATCCCACCAACAACAAAAGCCAATTGCAGAATAAGCCCGTATCAATGCCCTTAAACTCCGAGGATAGCTCCATCAAAAATCCCTTTGTCATTCCCGGTATCAAAAAATTGCATGTCGATCCAAGGCTAAACCCCGACAATTCATTCTCCAATTTCATTGAAGGCGAATGCAACAGACTGGCGCGATCGGCAGGAGAAGCTGTGGCGGACAAACCAGGGGGTACTGCTTTCAATCCCTTATTCATTTACGGAGAGAGTGGCCTGGGGAAGACCCATCTTTCCCAGGCAATCGGAATTCAGGTGAAAGAAAAATTTCCGGAAAAAACAGTGCTGTATGTGAATTCCCACAAATTTCAAACGCAGTTTGTGGAATCCATCCGAAACAACAACAAAAACGATTTCCTGCATTTCTATCAAATGATCGATGTTCTGGTGATCGACGACATTCATGAGCTGGCCGGGAAAGAAAAGACCCAGGAAATATTCTTTCACATATTTAATCATTTACACCAAACAGGTAAACAACTCATCATTACTTCCGACAAACCTCCCATTGAAATGCAGGGCATTGAACAGCGTTTGCTTTCACGATTCAAGTGGGGACTCTCCGCCGATTTACAGGCGCCCGACTTCGAAACCAGAATTAAAATTCTGAAGCACAAAATTTACAATGACGGAATTGACATCAATCCCGACATCGTTGAATACATTGCCACCAATATTACTGTAAACATCCGTGAACTGGAAGGTGCCCTGATCTCCCTGCTGGCGCAGTCCACATTGAACAAAAAGGAGATCAGCATCGAGCTGGCAAGGCAGGTTATCGATAAATTGGTTAAAAATTCCAAAAAAGAAATCTCCGTGGATTATATCCAGAAAATCGTTTGTGATTATTTTGAGATCAGCCCCGATCAGCTTCAATCCAAAACCAGGAAAAGAGAAATCGTTCAGGCCCGGCAGATCGCCATGTTTTTTTCAAAATCCATGACTAAATCATCCCTGGCTTCCATCGGTTCGCAAATAGGGGGAAAAGACCATGCTACTGTTTTGCATGCATGCAAAACAGTACACAATCTGATCGACACAGATAAACAATTCAGGGAAACGGTAAAGAACATTGAGAAAAAATTAAAAATATGAGCCATGCGAAAGCTGATTCTAGGATTGAAAAACAGGTTCTTTTTTACAGGGGCCTGTTTTTTTTAAGAAAAGTTAGTTTTGCACCGGTTACACTTTATAATGAATGAAAGATGATTTATCTGTTATTAAGCATCTTGTCCTCCACTTCGCTTTTCGTGATCTTCAAAATCGTAAAAAAATATGAAATTAAGAATTTCGACATCATCATTGTCAATTATATTGTGGCATCGGTTCTGGGCTTTACCATCAGCAATTACAACAACCAAATTTTTCCCCTGTATGCAAACTCCTGGTTCCCCTATGCCGTCATAATCGGGATTTTGTTCGTCATTGGTTTTGTTTTGATCGGTTTATCCTCCCAGAAAGTAGGCATTGCCATTACCACCGTGGCAAGCAAAATGTCCGTAATCATCCCCATCACCTTCTCTCTCGTTTATGACCCTTATGATCAGTTCACTTTACTTAAAGTCTCCGGTATCCTTCTTGCTCTGCTGGCTGTTTTCCTTACCGTTTACAGAAAAAGAACAATTGATTTTGATCCCAGATATCTGTATTTGCCCATAATCCTGTTTATTGGAATGGGAACAATCGATTCCATTATCAAACTGGCCCAGTTCAAGCACATTGACAATGGGGTATCCACCCTTTTTTCGGCGGTATTGTTCACTATCGCAGCCATAACGGCGATTGCCACCAACATCATCCGGCGAAGCCCGTTTCGAAGGCTGCTTAAACCAGGTACAATGCTCTGGGGAAGTTTACTCGGGCTTGGAAATTACGGATCCATATGGTTTTTAATTCTGGCGCTCAATTCCAAAACAGAAAAAAACCTTCCCATTGATGGGTCAGCGGTATTTGGTATCAACAATATAGGGATAGTCGGACTTTCGGTGATGCTGGGCCTGATTGTTTTCAGGGAAAAACTGACCTGGATCAACTGGACAGGTATTATTTTTTCGTTTGCAGCCATATATATTCTATCTTACACCCTGTAAAACAAATACTATGGAAACGGATGAATATTTAACCATTGCCCGACCATCAGAAGGGAGTTATAAAGAAAAAGGGAGCAAATTTCTGGCTTTTGCTTTTCCTGTAGAATCGGAACTGGAAGCAAAAGATCTGCTTGATGAACTAAGAAATAAATACCACGATGCCCGGCACCATTGCTACGCTTACCTGCTAGGACAGGAAACGGATATATATCGCATGAACGACGACGGTGAGCCTTCTTCGACAGCAGGAAAGCCAATCTTCGGTCAGATCAGATCCCATAACCTTACCAACGTTTTGGTTGTAGTTGCCAGATATTTCGGCGGCACCCTTCTCGGCACCAGCGGCCTTATCAGGGCTTATAAGTCGGCAGCAGACGATGCCCTTAAAAATGCTAAAACCATAAAGAAGACAATCCAGTCGTTTTATCAGATCAGTTTTGAATATTCACTTATGAGCAGTGTTGAGAAAATACTCCATGATATGAATATAAGGCCTTGGGAGAAAACCTTTGAAGCAGCATGCACTTATAAGATAGGCATCAGAAAGACCAGGGAACAAAAATTGCTGGAACAATTCAACCAAATCAACGGATTGCATTTTACTAAAATAGAAGATACCTGAATTTTTAACAAATTGTTATTAAAATCATAAACAAATATTGGATTTATTGAATTGTAGAAATTAATTTTGATAAAAAAAATAAACATCACTGATGAAAAACAAAAGCCTGATATCCATTAACGATTATTCCAAAGACCAAATCGTTAGAACACTTGACCTTGCTGAGGATTTTGAGGAAAATCCCAACCAAAAATTATTGGAAGGCAAGGTGATCGCTACACTGTTTTTCGAGCCATCTACCCGGACAAGACTGAGCTTTGAAAGCGCCATCAGCAGGCTCGGGGGACAGGTTATCGGTTTTGCCAGCAAGGAAAGCTCCAGTGTTCAGAAGGGAGAGTCTCTGAAAGACACCATCAAAACGGTAAGCAACTACTGTGATCTGATCGTAATGAGGCACTCCCTCGAAGGAAGTGCACGTTATGCCAGTGAAGTAGCCTCCGTCCCTGTAATCAATGCAGGTGACGGAGCCAATCAGCATCCTACGCAAACTATGCTGGATCTTTACTCCATCAGGAAAACCCAAAACACCCTTGAAAATCTCAACCTCTTCCTGGTCGGAGACCTCAAATACGGTAGAACCGTTCATTCCCTGCTTATGGCCATGTCGCATTTCAATACCACCTTTAACTTCGTTTCTCCTGAAGAACTTCGTATACCAGAAGAATACAAAATGTTCCTAAAGGAGCATAAACTCAAATACAATGAACACATCGACTTCTCCGATATCATCTCCGAGGCGGACATCATCTACATGACCCGTATACAAAGGGAACGGTTCTCAGATCCTATGGAATACGAAAAAACCAAAAATTCCTATATGCTTAGAAAAGATATGCTGGAAGGGACCAAAGATAACCTTAAGATATTACATCCTTTGCCACGGATCAATGAAATAAATGAGGATGTGGATGAAAGCAAACAATCTTATTACTTTACCCAGGCCCTCAACGGAGTGTTTACAAGGATGGCCATTATGAGCTCAATATTAGGTTTAAAATAATTATAAAAAACAACAAAATGACAGCAGACAATAAACCGAAACTTCAGGTAAGCGCAATAAAAAACGGAACCGTCATCGATCACATACCGGCGAGACATCTCTTCAAGGTTATTTCCATCTTAAATCTGGATCACATCAATACACAAATTACCTTCGGAACCAACCTGGAGAGTAACAAACTTGGCCATAAAGCCATCATCAAGCTCTCAGAGGTATATTTCAAGGATGAAGATATCAATAAGATCGCCCTTATTGCCCCTCATGCTAAGCTCAACATCATCAAGGATTTTAAGGTAACCACCAAACGACAGGTGGAAGTGCCGGAACAGATCAAAGGCATTGCCAAATGCGGCAATCCAAACTGTATCACAAACAATGACTATGTCACTACGGTTTTTTATGTATTGCCCAAAGACAAAGAAAAAGTGACTTTAAAATGCCACTATTGCGAGAAGATAACCGACCCGGAAGATATGGAGGTGTTCTAGTTTCCCCGTTTTACCTGATACGGTCTATTGACCGGATCAGGGCTTCATCCCTGCCGATAGCCCGTATGGCCAAATAGGTAAAAATTGCAGCCACAAAAGGAAAAGCATCAAACAGTTTATAAGTAACAAATTCGGAATCAAGCGTGTCAGAAAATTCCCGTATATAAAAATATACCAGTCCTGCGTATCCCAGCATAAGGATCATATTGATAAAACTTATCCGCATCTGGGTAATACGGCGCTTGTAAAGGAAGATAGAAATAAAGTTTATCGCGACAATCACCGACAAAAGAATAATGGGGGGTATCGTTTGAATATAAACAGTTTCATGACTCGAGTAATAGAGCCCGTCAAACCTAAAGATATACAACTGTTCTTCTCCGGAAAAAATTTCAGCCAAAGGAAAGAAAAACAGCAGCAACATCAGCACAAATGCAATGAATAAATATAATGTTTGAATTCTTTGTATCATAACTCCTTTTTCCACAAAGATACAATTTTGATTCATTTCTTCCATATATGTTGTAAAATAGGTTTAACTTGAAATAAAATTAACCCGTTAGGTTTTGATAAACAAAAAAGTTTTAATTAAGATTGTGATGCAAAAAATAATATTAACCATGTAAATATTAAGGGCTATGACGAAAATGACCACGCAGGATTTTATGAAGAGAGAGGAACAATACGGGGCGCATAATTACCATCCGCTGCCGGTAGTTCTGGATAAAGGCAAAGGTGTACATGTTTGGGATATAGAAGGTAATAAATATTATGACTTCCTCTCTTCATATTCGGCCATCAATCAAGGACATTGTCATCCCGAGATTGTCAAGGCAATGAAAAATCAGGCGGAAAAGCTTGCTTTAACCTCCAGAGCCTTTTATAACAGCGTACTTGGAGAGTATGAGGAATACATTACCAATTATTTCGGTTATGATAAAGTATTGCCCATGAATACAGGCGTAGAAGCAGATGAAACCGCCATTAAGCTTTGCAGGAAATGGGCCTATAAACAAAAGGGCATAACAGAAGACCAGGCAAAGATCATTGTCTGCGAAAATAATTTCCACGGAAGAACCATTACTGTGGTATCCATGTCGTCCGATCCGGACGCCCGCAGAGATTATGGTCCGTATACCCCCGGATTCATAACCATTCCCTATAACGATACTCAGGCCCTTGAAAAGGAATTGAATGACCCGACTGTTGCAGGATTCCTGCTCGAACCCATTCAGGGAGAAGCAGGGGTCATTGTGCCGGACGACGGCTACCTTAAAAAGGCATATGACCTGTGTAAAAAGCACAATGTGCTTTTAATAGCCGATGAAGTTCAGACCGGCATCGGCAGAACCGGTAAACTGCTGGCCTGTGATCATGAAGAGGTAAAGCCCGACATACTCATCCTGGGTAAAGCCATTTCGGGAGGCATGTACCCCGTATCGGCAGTGCTGGCTGATGACCCTGTCATGCTGACCATCCAGCCCGGTGAACATGGCTCCACCTTCGGAGGAAATCCCATTGCTGCCAAGGTGGCCATGGCCGCACTTGAAGTGGTGAAAAACGAAAAACTAGCTGAAAACGCTGAAAAACTGGGCAAAATCTTCCGGGAAGGATTTATGGACATTCACTCAGACATGATTACCGAGATAAGAGGGAAAGGACTGCTGAATGCTGTGGTTATTAAACCCAAGAACGGTAAAACAGCATGGGATGTATGTGTTTCCATGAAGGAACATGGCGTACTGGCCAAACCTACACATGGCGATATCATACGTTTCGCCCCACCCCTGGTCATTACAGAAAAACAGCTCAACGATGCCATGAAAAAAATCAGGGAAACATTCGGCGAATTTGAATGAGATCCCTAACCCAGATAAACTGGAAATCCTAAAACCATTAAACATTCATCTTTAATACTGTCAGAACAACTCAATTGATGTGTAAATAAATAACAAACAACCATGAAAAAACATTTTTTAACACAAATTCTAATTCTGTTTATAATGAGCATTCCCATATTTATGAGTTCCTGTCAGGGACCCGGAGAGCAAGAAGAAAAGAACCTGAAGGTTGAATACATCAACGATTCCATCGATCCGGGCGACAATTTTTATCAGTTTGCCAATGACGGCTGGATGGATGAACATCCCTTGCCCGAAGACGAAAGCCGCTTTGGTTCGTTCGATCTTTTAAGGAGAAACACCAAGCACAAGGTGAAAAATATCCTGGAAGAATGCGCCGAAGGCGATTACAAATCCGGTAGCATTGAGCAGAAAATCGGCGATCTGTATAGCCTGGGCATGGATACGAATAAAATTGATCGCCAGGGGATCCAGCCCATTGAAGAAGATTTAAAATCCATTGAAGCGATACAGTCGAAAGAGGAACTTATCAGCCAGATCACTTACTTCCACAAGTACGGGATAGGATCGTTATTCCATCTGAGCTCGGGTGCCGATGCCAAAAACAGCAAGATGAACATCGCCCAGCTTTCACAGGGTGGGCTCGGCATGTCGGACCGCGACTATTACCTGAAAGACGATGAAAGAACCAGGGAGATCCGTAAAGCTTACCGGGATTTCATCCCCAAAATATTCAAACTGGCGGGTGCATCCGGAGAAGAGGCCGGCACCGGTACAGAAACCGTTATGGAAATAGAAACACAGCTTGCAAGAGCATCCATGTCACGACTGGAACGGAGGGATCCGCATAAAACCTATAACAAGATGAAGCTGGAAGAACTGAAGGAGCTTTGCCCCAATTTTAACTGGGAAAGCTACTTCAAAGGACTGGGAATAGAGGCACCCGACAGCATGAACGTCCGTCAGCCCGAATTTTTCAAAAAAGTCAACAGCATGATCGAAAATGTTTCTCTGGATACCTGGAAAACCTATTTGCGCTGGAACTTGTTGAACAGCACGGCAACCTACCTCACCCCGGATTTTGTAACCGCCAACTTCGAATTCTACGGAAAAACCATGCAGGGGCAGGAAGAAATGAAACCCCGCTGGAGAAGGGTGCTGGATGTTACAAACAGTGCCCTTAGCCATCCGATCGGAAAAAAATTCGTAGAAGAGCACTTTCCACCGGAAGCCAAAGATCGCATGCTTACACTGGTAGACAACCTTCAGGAAGCATTTGCTCATAGAATTGAGCGCCTTGAATGGATGAGTGAAGAAACCAAAGATAAAGCCCTTGAGAAACTTTCCGTAATGAATGTCAAAATAGGGTATCCCGATGAATGGAGAGACTTTTCGGATCTTAAGATAGATGCGCCTTCTTATGTGGAAAATGTGCTGGCAAGCAAGAGGTTCAACAAACAATATCAACTGGACAAAATAGGAGAACCGGTGGATGAGGACGAATGGTTCATGCCTCCTCAAACCGTCAATGCCTACTACTCACCCTCTATGAATGAAATATGCTTCCCTGCCGGAATCCTGCAGCCTCCGTTTTTCTACCTTGAAGGTGATGCAGCAGTGAATTACGGCGCCATCGGAGGGGTTATCGGTCATGAAATGACACACGGCTTCGACGACCAGGGGAAAAAATACGATAAAGAAGGCAACCTCAACAACTGGTGGACCCAAAAAGACGAAGAACGTTTCGAAGAACGAAGCAAGGTGCTGGTGAACCAATACAACCAAAAAACGGTACTGGACACCGTCCATGCCGACGGCGAGCTTACACTTGGCGAAAACATTGCTGATTTGGGTGGGGTGAGCATTTCTTATACGGCTTTTAAAAATGCCACCGAAGGCGAAGAACTCCCGGAGAGAATCGACGGCTATACGCCTAACCAGCGATTTTTCCTGGCATGGGCCAGAGTATGGGCACAGAACATACGCGATGAAGAGATACTCAGGCGAACTCAGGAGGATGTTCACAGCCTGGGCATACATCGCGTTAACGGACCATTACCCAATGTTGACACCTTTTATGAAGCGTTTGATGTAAGTCAGGAGGATGAACTTTATATACCGGAAGACAAAAGAGCCAGGATCTGGTAATTTTTCTGAAAAGGCGCTCGGCTTTTATAGCGAATGGCAAAAAAATCATTCCACGGATAAAAAACACCTGAAGAGCCGAGCGCCCGTTACACCAGACTCAATTAATCATCAAAAAAAATATACTTATGAAAAAAATCATTGATACTGACAAGGCTCCTGCTGCCATAGGCCCATACAGCCAGGCAGTGGAAATTAACGACACCCTTTATATTTCAGGGCAGTTACCACTGCAACCCCATAATATGGAAATGCCTGAAACGATCGAAGAACAAACGGAACAGGTGATGAAGAACATAGGTGCCATCCTCAGCGATGCAGGCTATGATTATTCCAATGTGGTAAAATCCACCATCTATCTGGCAGATATCAACAATTTTCAAACGGTGAACGAGATTTACGGCAGCTATTATCCATATGATCCTCCGGCACGATCCGCATTTCAGGTATCCAACCTGCCTAAGGGTGCTAAGGTGGAGATTGAGACGATCGCTGTTAAATAAACTCAGTTGGCAAAACCACAAGCATTGGCTGACAAAAGGAATGTTTTTTAGCTTGAGGAGTTTGACAGTTTGAAGGTTTGAATGTTTTACAGGAGTTTAAAGAAGAAGTAAGCCTCAAACCAACGTGCAATAACATATCTTTTATATACAGAAAATCAGTGTACAAAAGCGAAGAAATGGTGCACAAAGATGAAGAAATGATGGACAAAGGCGCAGGAAAGGTGCACAAAGATGAAGAAATGATGGACAAAGGCGCAGGTAAAGTGGACAAAAGCGAAGGAATGCCGGACAAAGGTGAAGGA
>JBNJFN010000019.1:19180-22156 GCA_051746885.1 Bacteroidota bacterium
GAAGGAATGCCGGACAAAGGTGAAGGAGAAGTGCACAAAGGCGAAGGTAGACCGGACAAAAGCGCAGGTAAAGTGCACAAGAGTGAAGAATTCCCGGACAAAGGCCCTGGATAGTTGCACAAAAGCGCAGATAAGGTGCACAAAAGAGGAGAAAGGGTGCACAAGACCGGGGGGAAGGACAGACAAAAGTGAGGCAGGAACATACAAAACCGCTGGCAAGGTATACAAAGGTGAAAAAACACCCTATGCTATCGCAGGTGAGGGAAATGAAACCAAATACAGGCGCTCCATAATTTTTCACGGGTATGGTATGAGGACAAAAAGCCGTTCCGGATTCCACGCGGGTCATTCGGGTAGGAAGATAGGGATTAATTCCCTATCTGTCCTCTCACACCACCCTACATACGGTTCCGTATACGGCGGTTTCTTAGTTACACCCTCATCTTAAGGTAATAGTCCAGAAAGAAAACATACTTCGCTGACTTCTCACTGCCAATCTTACACATTACCAACAAACCTTTTATTTTACTTCTTAACCGTAAATCCTCCTCTGAGAGGCCGATATAGTGTTTCTGAGCAGCGAGACGATGGTCATGGGTCCTACTCCGCCGGGGACGGGTGTAATATAACTTGCCTTCTCCTTCACCTCATCAAATTTCACATCTCCTTTGAGCTTCCAGCCCGACTTGGTTTTATCTGATCTGATGCGGTGAATCCCCACATCAATCACCACGGCACCTTCCTTAACCATATCAGCGGTGACAAACTCCATCTTACCCATGGCCACAATCAGTATATCGGCTTTGGCCAGCACCTGCTCCAGGTTTTTCGTCCTGCTGTGGCATATTGTTACCGTACAATTTCCGGGAGTGGCTTTTTGCAACATGAGGTTGGCCACCGGCTTACCTACGATGTTGCTTCTGCCCAGCACTACACAATCTTTGCCTTTGGTTTCAATGTTGTAGCGTTTCAGCATCTCGAGTATACCTGCGGGAGTGGCGGGCAGATAGGAAGGCAAGCCCAGCACCATTCGCCCCATATTAACCGGATGAAAGCCATCCACATCCTTCTTCGGATCAACGGCTTCGATAACCTTCTGGTCATCGATATGTTCAGGAAGCGGCAACTGAACAATAAATCCGTCTACCTTGGGATCATTGTTCAACTCATCAACTTTCTTCAGCAGCTCCTCCTGAGAAATGGATTCCTCAAGCCGGATCACTTCCGATTCAATACCAACCTTATTACAGGCTTTCTCCTTATTGTTGACATAGGTTTCGCTGGCCGGGTCATTACCCACAAGCACAGCAACCAGGTGCGGCGTTTTTCCCCCACCCTGTTTGATCTCTTCTACTTCCCGGGCAATTTCTTCTTTAAGGGTAGAAGACAATTTTTTCCCATCAATTAGTTCCATATATCAGTGCGTTGAAATTTGTTACATTTTGCCTTTCATGGCCTGCATATTATTCATGATGTTTTTCATGCCGCCGTCTTTGCCATCCTTCATCTTCTTCATCATCTTGCGGGTTTCCGAGAACTGCTTAATCAAACGGTTTACCTCCTGTACATTTGTGCCGCTGCCTTCGGCAATTCGCTTTCTACGGCTTCCGTTAAGCACTTTGGGATCTTTTCTTTCTTCGGGGGTCATGGAGCGTATGATGGCCTCAATGCCTTTAAAGGCATCATCATCCATGTCCATGTCCCTTATGGCCTTACCCATACCGGGAATCATAGAAGCAAGGTCCTTGAAGTTACCCATTTTTCTGATCTGATGGATCTGAGAGAGGAAATCGTCAAAATCAAACTCATTCTTGGCGATCTTCTTGCTTAACTTGCGGGCCTCCTTATCGTCGTATTGTTCCTGGGCTTTCTCAACCAGGGAGACAACGTCCCCCATGCCCAGAATACGGTCGGCCATACGATCGGGATGAAACACATCAATGTTCTCCATCTTCTCGCCGGTACCGACGAACTTGATGGGCTTGTCCACCACAGCCCTTATGGACAGTGCGGCACCTCCACGGGTATCACCGTCGAGCTTGGTAAGAATCACCCCTTCGTAATCAAGTCTTTCGTTGAACTCTTTGGCGGTATTGACGGCATCCTGACCGGTCATAGAATCCACAACGAAAAGGGTTTCGTGCGGTTCCACAGCATTTTTGATGCTGGCCACCTCATTCATCATGTGTTCATCAATGGCCAGTCGTCCGGCCGTATCGACGATCACCAGGTTGTTGCCGTCTTTTTTGGCCTGTTTGATCGCTCCTTTGGATATTTTAACAGGATCCTTATTCCCTTCTTCGGTATATACAGGTACCTGTACCTGTTCCCCTACAACCTTAAGCTGGTCGATGGCGGCAGGCCTGTATACGTCACTTGCCACCAGCATGGGATTCTTGCCATGCTTATCCCTGAAGAAGCGGGCCAGCTTACCGGCCATGGTCGTCTTACCGGATCCCTGAAGCCCTGCAAGCAGGATGACTGTAGGATTTCCCTCCAGGTTGAGTTCTGCAGCAGTGCCTCCCATCAGGTTAGCCAGCTCATCATTCACGATCTTCACCATCAGCTGGCCGGGCTTTACCGACTCCACTACCTTCTGGCCAAGGGCTTTCTCCTTGACTGTATTGGTAAAATCTTTGGCAATCTTATAGTTTACGTCAGCATCCAGCAGGGCTCTTCTCACATCCTTAAGCGTTTCCGCAATATTCACCTCTGAGATCGTGCCCTGCCCCTTGAGCATTTTAAATGACTGTTCCAGCCGGTCTGTCAGACTATCAAACATATTCTATGATTTTCTTTATTGATCTGTAAAAATGGTTTACAAACTTAATAAAAAATAACGACATGGGAAAGGTGAAATTGTCTGTATGACATAATTGGACAAGTTGGGAGGCACAATTGTTCGATAGGAGTTTGACGGGAGTTTGATTGTTTGAAGGTTTGAAAGTTTGACAAGGAGTTTGACGAAGAGTTTGA
>JBNJFN010000020.1:0-21923 GCA_051746885.1 Bacteroidota bacterium
CGGTGGGGTTCCACCTCTTACCATTCCGAACAGAGAAGTTAAGCCCACCAGCGCCGATGGTACTACGAAAAGTGGGAGAGTAGGTCATCGCCGTCTTTTTTAAAATCCCGTCCTCCCGCCTTTGGCGGAAAGACGGGATTTTTTTATTTTTATACCCTATGAGAAAGCTTGTTTTTACCTGTTGTATTATTATTTACGCGGTTTGTCCTATTTTCTCCCAGGATCAGGAAGATACTACCCAAACTCCCCGGATTTATTCCTGGTATGTGGATTCCATTGGTCAAACGATTCGCCATCCTATAGATACCAATCTTTACGACAGTCACCAGTTTAATCCCGGACTGGGCAATATTAACCTTGGCCACCTGGGTTCACCGGTTCAATATAACCGTTTTTATGAAAGGGAAAATACATCCTTTTTATTCTCCAATCCTTACAAGGATTATTTTCGAAATAACAAGAATGCTCATTATTTTAAAACCAAAACCCCTTTCACTTTTCTTAAGTTTGCTACCGGCGGACAACAAGATACCGAAGCCCGATTATGGGTAAAGCATACTCAAAACATAAATGAATCGCTGAATCTTGGAATGGATATAAGTTTAATTGGCTCGCAAAAATTTTATGAAAACGATCGAAGTCTAAGAGGTCGTTATTTGAATTTTTTTGGAAGCTATGAAAAAAACAATTATTCCATGTATGGAAATGTAAACCTTAATAAGGTTATGTATAATGAGCTGGGGGGTATTCAGAATAAGGCAGATTTCGAGCTGGTTGAACAGCGTTACATACCCGGGAATCTTGAAGGAGCCAAAACTATGTTAAAAGACCAGTCATTTAATCTCATCCAAAAGTTATCATTGAAAGAAACAAGCTTTTCCGATTTGAATATTTTTAAAAAACTAAATCAGCGGGAAACTTTCGAGAAGAGCCAGCCGGCCGGAGAAAAAGATACACTGGAAACAGATACTACAAGACAAGACTCCGGATCTTTTACTCTACAGGATACCCTTCAGACACAGAATCAGTTGCATCTTGATGAAGAAAAGAGAGACACTACCCGCTTTTATGCATATCATCGACTAACCTTTTCTAATAACGAAAAAAGTTACTCCGACGAAAATCCGCAGTCACCTTATTATAGTGATTTTCCAATTTACATGGATTCTACCGTAACAAGGGACAGTGCCAGGCAAAGAAGTCTCAGGAACCGGTTTAAACTTGTTTATGCAAATAATTTTCTGAAGGTACAAGCCGGAGTGAATTACAACCTTATCAATTATTCCTATGTTTACCCTTATCAGACACCTGAAGCGACAATAGATTATGACAGGTTATTAACACGGAACTACAATAATCTGTCTGTTTCTACCGGCTGGGAATTTCGATCCGATAGCATTTTTAAACTCTGGGCAACAGGTGAGTATTACTTAATGGGTTTCAGAGGAGGTGATTTTAACCTGAAAGGCGGAGTTAATCTGGCGATTAATAATAATAATCTGACTGTCGAAGCGGATTATCGATACCACGAACCTGATTATTTTTATCATTACTACAATTCCAATTACTTCAGATGGGATCAAAAGCTTTCGAAAACCAGCGAGCTCCATGTTAAAGGGCATTTTGACATAGAAAATATAAAAACGAGGGTTTCATTAAAATCTTCAGTAATGCATAACCACACCTATCTGGATACTAATGCATTACCAGCTCAATATTCCCAAAATCTTGAACTGATTACGGCTTCGGTTAGAAAAGACTTACAGTTTTGGAAATTCCACTCAATGAACGAATTGGTTTTTCAATATACAGATCAATACGATGTGTTGGGGATTCCCAGGTTTTATTTTCATCATAGATTTGCTTTCAGGCATAAATTCCACTTTGATATCACAGACGGAAATTTATATACTCAACTTGGATGGTCATTGTATTATTATCCTTCCTATTATGCGGATGATTACATGCCTGCCCTGGGGCTTTATCACAGGCAGAGAAATGAAAAAGTAGGAGACACACCTTTATTCAATCTTTTTGTCAATTTCAGGGTGAAACGTGTTAATATTTTTGGTAAGTTGTATCATCTGAACAGTTTTATTCAGGGCAGAAATTACTATAATGCCCCATTATATCCTATGTCGCCAATGATGGTAAAATTTGGAGTTTCATGGTCTTTTTATGATTAATTTTTTGATAAGATTTAATTGAATAAGTATATATTCTTTTAAGTTTGCATCGTTGTTATCAAAAATTCAACAAATTTGATAAATATTTATAATATTCAAAAAAAGGCTGTTCTCTTTCCTCTATTGCTGTTCTTTTTATTTAATTCTTGCCAAACGGATTCTGAAAAAGAAGAGCCTGAGAACCGATTGCAGAAGATCAGACAAAAAGGTAAGTTGGTTGCGATAACGGATTACAATTCTACCAACTATTTTATTTATAGAGGGAAGACAATGGGCTTCCAGTATGAATTGTTGAAAAAATTTGCCAATCATCTGGATGTAGAATTGGAAATACAGGTAAATAAGGGGCTGGAGCAAAGTTTTCAACTCATGGAGGAGGGACAGTGTGATATTTTGGCCTTCAATTTAACCGTAACCGAAGCCAGAAAAAAGCGGATGGATTTTACTGTTTCGTATGCTCAGACACGTCAGGTGCTGGTACAACGAAAGCCGGAAGACTGGCAGGAAATGTCCGAACGGGAGATTGAAAGAAATCTTGTACGGAACCAGTTGGAATTGGATAATAAAGTAGTTTATGTCAGGGCGAATTCTTCCTATGTAACGCGTCTTAAAAATCTTTCGGAGGAAATAGGAGGGGGAATAAGAATTATTGAGAAGGAAAATTACTCTGAGGAGCAACTTATTGCACTCGTAGCGCAGGGTGAGATTGATTATACGGTATGTGACGAGAATGTGGCCAAAGTGAATGCAACTTATTATCCGAGGTTGGATGTGAAAACGGCCATCAGTTTTCCTCAGAATCTGGCCTGGGGAGTTCCTAAAGATGCTGATTCTCTCCTGTCTACGGCAAATAACTGGCTTTCAGAATATAAGTCTACCATTGATTATGCAATGATCTACAATAAATATTTCAGGAACAGAAAATCGGCCTTTATTCATAAAAGCGATTATTATACGATAAGTAGCGGCAAAATTTCCCCCTATGACGACCTGATTAAAGACTATAGTGATGAAATAGACTGGGATTGGCGGCTTTTGGCTTCTTTGATCTTTCAGGAGTCCCGTTTCAATCCTAAAGCCACATCATGGGCCGGTGCTCACGGATTGATGCAATTGATGCCTTCTGTTATAGGAAGATTTGATGTGAATAACAAGTCTTCCCCAAAGCAAAATATCCGGGGAGGAGTGGCTTTTCTCAAATGGCTGAATGAGCAGATTAAAAAGAGGGGCATTCAGGATGAGGAAGAACGGATAAAATTTGTCTTGGCTTCATATAATGTTGGTTTGGGACATGTGCTGGATGCCAGGAGGTTGACGGAAAAATATGATGGTAGTCCGGATAAATGGGAAAATGTTAAAGAATATATATTGAAAAAATCGAATCCTGAGTACTATAAGGATGAAGTGGTATATTACGGATATTGCAGAGGAATAGAAACCTATAACTATGTAGACCAGATATTGGACCGCTACGAGCATTATAAAAATATCATTGAGGAAGAATAATAATAACAAACAGAAAAGTCTTCAGATTTTTCCACTCCAAAATTGAGGGGTCATTGGGAATAGCTGCATAGACAAAACATTCGCCCTGTTTTTTCATCTAATCTGTTTTTTTGTATTCTTATGAATTTCAATGAATTCTGATAGGATCATAGCTGTAGCTCCCCAGATTTTAAATTTGTTGTAAAGAAAATAGGGCGCTTCAATATTGTGTTCGCTTTCATAAATACTATCATTGTGTATTAAACACCTCGGGTCCGTTAGCGTTTCCAGTTTGACGGAAAATATTTCTTCCACTTCTTTATAATTTCTTTCAAGAGAGGGCTTTGATTTTAAAACTCCAACCACCGGATGAACAATATAGTTGCTCACCGGGATAAATAGCGGGGTTAGTTTACCTATCACTTTAATTTCATTTGAGGATACCCCGATTTCTTCCTCTGTCTCTCTTAATGCTGTAGTAATTAAATCTCTGTCATGGAATTCGTATTTACCGCCGGGAAAACTTATTTGTCCGCTGTGGACTCCGTTATACAAAGTTCTCCTGATTAAAATGGTATAATATTCCTCCTCCAAGGGGTATAAAAGTATAAGAACTCCTGCATATTTTGTCCCTTTTGTTGTGAGGGGTTCAGACAGGTCCCTTTTCAAAGGAGCCATCTTATATTGGGCAGTTTTGCCAGGTAGATCACCATCCAGAAGATTTTCAATTCTTTTGCAATATTCGGAAAATGTCATAAGCCCTCTCCCTGTGTTTATTATCCGGTGGGTTTGTTTTAAAAACAGAAAATCTACAACAGTCAATATTTTGAAAAGGGGCAAAATCGTAATTCGAAATTGCCCCAATATTAATTATTATTTGATATATACAGATGTTGATCGGTCCGCCAGGTTTAATGTTTAACTTTAAATATTGAAATGGTTATAATACTTTTTATAGAGATTGATGTGATGGGTAGCCATGGCTTCCCAACTGTAGTGGTCAACAATCAGTTTGTTGGCTTCTCTACCCAATCTGCCCCTATAATCATCATCTTTCAGCAATTTGATAATGCCGTTGGCAAATTCTTCAGAATCTTCCGGGTTGATAAGTATTCCGTTCTTATCATGGGTAATCACTTGTTTAATTCCTCCATATTTTGAGGCTACTACTGGTGTTCCACAGGCCATAGCTTCCTGGGATGTCATTCCAAATGGTTCAAAAATGGAGGGCAGGACAAAAAGTTCTGCCCGCTGATAATATTGCACCAGCTTTTCATCGGGCACATATCCGATGATATGAACCCTGTCCATGTCCTTTTCCTTGATAATTTCCTTCATCTTGTTAAAAACCGACTTTTCTCTGGGTTTTGGATTTGGTGATCCTCCGCCAATCACCAGGTGGACGTCGTCTATTTCTTTTCTTACCTTGTCAAAGGCATATAGTAACAGATCGTGCCCTTTGTTGGTGTCGATACGGCTTAAACAGAATATATATTTGTCTGGCAGATCGGTTTCTTTTTTTAGTTCTTCTTCCGTTGGAATATGATAGGTGTGAATGTTTACACCCGGGGGTATGATTTCAATATTGGGGGCATCATAATTATACAGCTCGTTGAGCTTTTCTTTCTGAACATTTGAGGTAAGCGTATGTGCATTTACCGATTTGAATATCCGGAGTTCCTCATTGATGCGTTTTTCGAAATTGAATTTCTCTTCCATTTCCTGGGGATCGCCCCCCATCTGGTCTTTTTTCCAGGCACCTAAACTATGCGCTGTGAAGAAAACCGGCTTATTGAATGCTTTTGCCATATCCAGGGCAACAATGCCTGCATCCACATAATGCCCGTGAAAGAGATCATAATCCAGATCATTGTCTTTGATAAATTGGATCATGTTATCCGAGAGCTCAGGCAGTACATCATAAATAAATTCTTTGGGAATGAACTCCCACGATCCGGCCGGTATTCTGATAACCCGAACGTTGGGATGGCCGGGCACGGGATCTATTTGTTTCCTGGATTTATCGAACCACCGGGTATAGATGTCTACCTTATAACCTTTTTTACCCAGGGCTTTTGATAATTCCAATACGTATACCACCTGTCCTCCGGTATCGGTTTGTCCAAGCTGAGGTACAGGATCAAAATAGCCATGGGTACTAAGCATTGCAATCCGGTTGATATTTTTTTGTTGGTTCATATTTTTAAGTTTTTAGTTCATAATCCTTTGAAATGATTAAGTCAGCTTTTTCACTTTGCTTGATAATGATTTCATGCTCAATCTTCAGGATTTTTTCCAGGAATTCATCCTGCTTTTCACGGCTCCTTTCAGCTCTGGTGTCTTTCGTGTCAAAATAGTTTCGTGCAATGAAAACCCTTTTGTGAACATTATTCAGGGCAGTAGTATACGTTCCTTCAGCAATTATTACTTTTATTCCTTCCAGATTGACCGTTTCTTTTTCTATTTTGTCTTCTTCAAAGAAAACAAGGGGCTTCTCAATTTTGTTTTTGCCTTCAATGGCATCTTTAATGTTTTGATCCAACAGATCAAGCTTTACTTCGGAAGTTCCTACGTGGTTGATGTCTTTTTCGCGCATTTTCGCATTGCTCTTCGGGGGATAATGAAAGTAGTCATCCTGCTGAAATATAAAAGATTTGATCCCCTGCTTGTCTAATTCCTGTTTTAAGCTTTCCGCAGTTTCTGATTTTCCGCTGCCCGATTCACCGGAAATAGTAATGGCATACCTTCCGTCCGTCTTTTTGATTTCGGGTAAAACCACTTCGGCTACCTGCTTTGCTGCCCTGATGTGGTGTTCTTTAATAACTAGCTTATCACCTCTCATAATTGCTTCATTTTGGGTTATTACTTCCTGATTTAGTTCATGTATAATCGTATTTAAAAGATCGATGAAATCTTCGGTATGATCTTTATTTCGAGATACCAGAGGTTAAATATTCCATCCAAATGGACTTTCTGGTATTCCTGTTCCCCGGAAAACCTTCATGGCTTTTCCGCTATAACGTAGTTATTCATTGTTACAAAGAAGTCGTTAATAATCCCGTAAATATCAAACCATTCCCATATTATGATTTTGCGTGGATTATCAGATCTTTCAATCCACTTGCCGTCTTTATATATTGGTGCCGGGTGTTCATAGCTTTCTGCCCAGTCCGGATTTTTTACCACAGCCACTGCCGCCTGGTCAAATAGCGGTCTGCTGGGAGGATCACCCCCCATGTCGTACATCTCGAAAAGATTTGCCGAATAATCTCCCCAGTTGTCGAATTGTCCATCGTGCCTGCCTGTTATGGGTTCTGGAATTTGTGGTCCTTTTCCGGGCATCCTGTGCAGTATCTGTGCCTGTGTAACCTTTACAGCATCTGTTCCTGAGGGATCACCGTAGCGGACTGTCACCATTTCGAATGGAACATCCATATTGAGAATGTAGTTCATTGCTTTAATGTCCCAGTTCAGATTGTGTTCTCCCGGTTCCGGATAATTTGAACCCAGCCAGACGATTCTGACATTTTTAGCAATAGCAGGTTCTTTTAACAGAGCCAGCGCTATGTTGGTAAGCTTGCCAACAGGTAGCAGTATCAGTTCCTGATTTCTTTCCTCCAAAGCCTGTTCAATAATAAAGTCAACTGCCTTATGGCCATCAAAGTCAGGCTGATCAATGTCGTCTTTTATTTCTTCGAAAGAGCCTTGAGCACCTGTAAACAGGGGTATATCATTATGGACGTTGCAAAGTTGCATTATCCGTTTTGCCTCGTCATAATGATCGCTTACATGTGAAGATTTCACTCCGTCAACAGGACTGCTGGTTGCATTGACTGTGACTCCCTCAACAGCAAAATCATCGCCGTTGAAAAACAGGTAAGCCAAGGCATGCTGGTCGTCAATTTCGTTATCGGCATCCGTATCAAATATTACATGGTGCTTGTAATCAGTTTCATCATCTTTTCCCTGTGTTTCTGAGCATGAATAAAGTACTGCTACTGATACCATCATTAATACGGGTAACATTGCGATTTTTTTGAAAGGCAGATGTTTAATCTTAACAACTGAATGTTTCATTTCTTCTTATTTATATGAATTTAACAATCCCGGTTTGACCGAAATGGTTTCAAAAGTACAAAATCTGAAAGAAAAATTTAATGAATACTTGGATTTTACGAGAAAAACGAAAAACTTTTTCAATAGCGTTGAATTATTCTTGAGTAATTCGGATTAGTTAAATCGAATGGTTTTGATCGGGTTTATCTTTGCAATCAAATATGATGGAATCACCAGCATTAAGACGGTGACAAGCAAACTTCCAATATTGAGCAGCACTATATGCAAAATATTAAGGTTAATGGGTACCGTTGCAAGATAGTAACTGGCCGTGTCCAGTTTGACCAAACCGAATTCTTTTTGAATCAAACACAGGGAAATTCCGATCAGATTTCCCCAGAGAAGCCCTTTTCCTATAAGAAAAGAAGAAAGATAGAGAAAAATCTTTCTGATGCTCCAATTTCTTGAGCCCATGGCTTTAAACAAGCCGATCATGTTGGTTCGCTCCAGGATAAGGATCAGGAGGCCGGAAATCATATTGAAGCCGGCTACCGAAAGCATCAGTATCAGAATGACCCATACATTAATGTCGGTAACATTCAGCCAATCAAAGATCTGGGGGTGCGTTTCGGTGATGCTTTCTACTCTGAGTTTAGTCCCATCCGATAAAAGCTTATATGTATAGTTGTTTCTAATGAAAGAAGCCATTTCGGGTATTTTGTCGAACTCTTCAATCAGCACTTCAAATCCGCTTACCTGGTTTTCCTTCCAGTTGTTAAGGTTCTGGACGTGTTTTATATCTCCCAGAATATAGCGTTTATCAAATTCTTGCAAACCTGTATCATAAATACCGGCTATTTTGAACTTGCGCATTCTTGGGGGATCTTCCACGAAGTACATGCCTACATGATCGCTGGTATCCAGTTTTAACAGGTCGGCTATATGTTTTGAAATGAGAATGTTGTTTGTTGTGGACGTATCCGAGAGCTGAATGACCTTGCCTTTTACAATGTTCTTCCGGAAGAAGTTCAAGTTGAATTCAGGGTCCACTCCTTTCAGCACCGCACCTTGAATATTGTCTTTGGTTTTTAGGATACCGGCCTTGATGCCAAAAACCTGTATGTGTTCTATACCGGAGATTGAATCGAGACCGGGATAGAAACTCTGATTCTTATCCACGGAAACAGTCTCAAAAGAACTGTTGGTGTCATGGTTGACAATGCGTATGTGGGAGCCAAAGCCAATGATTTTTTCTCTTATCTCCGACTTGAAACCGGTTACAATAGCCACGGACAGTATCATAACGGCTAAACCCAAAGCAATGCCTATAACTGCAATGGAAACAATGGGCTTAGAAATCTTTTGTTCATCTGATTTCTCGGAATATAATCGCTTTGCTATGTATAACTCTGTATTCAATGCCGAATCAGTTTCCCGCAAATGTATCAAAATTATCTTGTTTATCTTTTGTTTTACATAACAAAGTGGGATTTGAACCTTGAATTTGATGAAGAATTTTTATATTTAAGCATTTTAAAACGATCAATTATGCGAAATTTAACAGCAGTCTCACTCTTGATTTTATTTGGTATTTTTTCTTTTACTTCCCAACCTGTTAAGCAGGAAGAGATTATAACAGGTTCTGAAAGAACCGGTCTTTATGTACCCAAATTGGAAAATAAAAACGTTGCCGTGGTAGCCAATCATACTTCTTTGGTCGATTCGGTGCATTTGGTGGATACTCTGCTTTCTGAAGGGATTCAGTTAAAGAAGATTTTTAGTCCGGAACATGGGTTCAGGGGAGAAGCCGGAGCCGGCGAAGGGGTGAAAAGCTATCGTGATGAAAAAACCGGTTTGCCTGTTGTTTCGCTTTATGGGAGCAGAAAGAAACCAAACGCTGATGATTTGGAGGATGTGGATGTCGTGGTTTTTGATATTCAGGATGTGGGAGTGCGTTTTTATACATATATTTCGACCATGCATTATATGATGGAAACCTGTGCGGAAACCGGTACTGATTTCATGGTACTGGATCGACCCAACCCCAATGGGTTTTATGTTGACGGACCGATTCTGGATACTCAATACCGTTCATTTGTGGGAATGCATCGCATTCCGGTTGTACATGGTATGACCATTGCCGAGCTGGCCAGGATGATCAACCAGGAGGGATGGCTGGAGAATGGGATGAAATGCGATTATGAATGGATATCCTGTAAAAATTACACCCATGACTCACTCTATGAACTGCCTGTGAGCCCTTCCCCCAATCTGCCCAATATGAGAAGTATATATCTGTATCCGTCTCTTTGTTTGTTTGAAGGCACCGTAATAAGTGTGGGAAGGGGTACCGACTATCCATTCCAGGTTTTCGGTCATCCTGAGATGAAAAACGCCGAAATGAAATTTACCCCCAGGTCTATTCCCGGAGCCAGCACAAATCCCAAATACAAAGGTCAGCTTTGTAGAGGAATCGATTTGAGAGATTATCCACTTGATTCTTTATTGCATAAACCCCGGATGAGGCTGAACTGGCTTAAGTTTGCCTATAACAATACCCCAGAGGATGAGTTTTTTCGCCCCTATTTCAAAAAATTAGCGGGAAATGATGAGTTGTTGAAACGAATCAAAAAAGGCAAGTCCATTCAGGAAATAAGAGCGTGTTGGGAAGATGGACTCGAGCAATTCATGAACAAGCGGGAACAATATCTGATTTATGAGGATTTTACCAGGTCAGAGCCGGAGAATTAGATGAGGTACGAGAACATTTTGTATTTTGGAAGAACTTTTTACAGAATCATAAGGAGCTGATGCATAATTTTAATTGATGTTTACAAACGGATGTTATGAATAAGTTATCTCCGGATAAATACTTTAAGTCATTGACTAAACTATATATAAATCTTATATTCTTACAATTGATTTTTATACTGATGGCCCTGTATTTACGAACCGAACAGTATGTTGGTCATGAATTTGATGACTTTGAATTTTTTAAAATTATTGTCCCTTTGTTTGCAGGGGGCGGGATTTTTGAAGGCAATGTCTTATATAAACGGAGGATCAAAAAAGCGAAGAAAAAGTTTACTTTGGCAGGGAAACTGGCAGATTACCGTTTGGCGCTCATGTTCCGGTATACCTTATGGATTGCCCCTTCACTATTTGCCATAGTTGCTTATTTTCTGACCGGAAACTGGATTTACCTTGCCATTTCGGGTTTGGTCATATTGGTTTTTTTAATCAACCGGCCGGGTATGGATAAGATAAAGGAAGATCTCGGGCTTTGATGGGATTCTGTAATATAACAGTCTGCATGTGCTATTGTCTACTTCTATATGCAGAGACGGGCTGTTCAACTGTTCTTCCCGGATAAGCCTTTAATGCTTCCTCAAGTGTTTCCATAGCGTTTCTCAGATCGTCAATCTTAAGCACATAGGCAATTCGTGCTTCGTCCCTGCCCAGATCCGGAGATGAATAGAAACCGGAAGCCGGAGCGATCATAACGGTTTGATTTTTATGGTGAAAGTCGTTTAACATCCATTGAGCGAATCGTTCGGTGTCATCTACCGGAAGTTTCACCACCGTATAAAAAGCACCCTTGGGCAGGGGAGAATATACACCTTCCATTTTGTTCAACGCATCCACCATAAAGTTTCTGCGTTCGATGTATTCGTTATACACCTCATTAAAGTATTCACCGGGCGTGTTCACGGCGCCTTCACCTGCTATCTGGCCAAATGCGGGGGGACATAGTCTGGCCTGGGCAAATTTCATGGCCTGGGCAATGATATCCTTGTTTTTCGATATCAGGGCGCCGATTCGTGCACCACACATGCTATATCTCTTGGATACGGAATCTATCAATACAACATTGTTTTGGATTCCTTTCAGCTCCATGGCCGATAAATGCGTTTTGCCATCATAGCAGAATTCACGGTAAACTTCATCGGAAAAGAGAAAGAGATCGTGCCGCTGTACAAGGGTTTTCAGTTTCTGCATTTCTTCTTCAGAATACAGATACCCCGTGGGATTGTTAGGATTACAAATCACGATCCCTTTGGTTTTTTCGGTGATCAGTTTTTCAAATTCTTCGATGGCAGGAAGCGCAAAATCATATTGTATGGATGAGGTGACAGGCTTAACTTTCACCCCCGCAGTTACAGCGAATCCATTATAATTGGCATAGAAAGGTTCCGGTATGATTACTTCATCCCCATGGTCCAGACAGGTATTAAAAGCAAAAAGCACAGCTTCTGAACCTCCTGTTGTTATCAACATCTCGGTATGATCTATATCAATGCCTTGATTTTGATAGTATCCGGCAAGCTTTTTCCGGTATGACTCATTACCCGCCGAATGGGTGTATTCCACCACCTTAATATCCATATTTTTAACAGCATTCAATGCTTCTTTGGGAGTCGGAATGTCAGGCTGACCAATATTTAAATGGTATACTTTTCTACCTTTCTTTTTTGCTGCTTCAGCATAAGGTACCAATTTCCTGATCGGTGACTCAGGCATCAGATTGGCTTTGTTCGAAATTTCGGGCATGAGCGTAGGAACTTTGTTTTTATTCTTTATTTGAGTTGCTTTCTTTTAACACTTTCCCTTTTATTCTTAATGATTGGGGGGAATTCTTTGCATTGGAATAAACCCTGATGGATTTGGAAAAATTGCCCTTTAACCGCGTATTGTATTTTACTTTAATGGTCGCAGTATCACTCGGTTTAATGGGCTCTTTGGGCCACGAAGGAGTGGTGCAGCCACAAGAAGCCCTTACTTTTGTCAATAAAAGAGGCTCTTGTCCCGTGTTTTCAAATTTAAAACTACATGTACCATCTCCTTTATAATTAATTTCCCCGTAGTTGTGTGTTGTTTCTTCGAATTCGATTACGGGTTTGGTATCCTTTTCTTCGGATTTATTATCGCTGTTCTGCGCTAAACCTGATGATACGGTAAAAATAATCAGTAAAAATAGTAAACCTGTTCGTTTCATATTGTCTTTGGTTTTTAGTTTACAAATATAATTCTACGAAAGAAATTGTAATAGGTTTTATAATATTAAAATGATTTTTTTAAGAACTTTCCCAAATGACACCTGCTCGTTTCGTGATTAATTTATAATTTTACGGGATTTTTGAATTTATAACGCCGTTGAGATTATGAATATTGCAAAGAAATATGATCCCTCGAAAGTGGAGCAAAAATGGTATCAGTATTGGATGGACAAAGGGTTTTTCCATTCCGAACCGGATGAACGCGAGCCTTATACCATTGTGATCCCTCCGCCTAATGTGACCGGAGTATTGCATATGGGACATATTCTTAACAATACCATTCAGGATATTCTTATCCGGCGTGCAAGAATGCTTGGAAGAAATGCATGTTGGGTACCTGGAACCGACCATGCCTCTATTGCAACAGAAGCCAAAGTAGTGGCAAAACTCAAGGAGGAAGGCATTGATAAATATTCCCTGACCAGGGAGGAATTTCTAAAGCATGCCTGGGAGTGGAAAGAAAAACATGGTGGAATTATACTCGAGCAGCTGAAAAAACTGGGTGCCTCATGCGACTGGAACCGCACCAAGTTTACTATGGATGACGATATGTACGAAAGTGTCATCCAGGTGTTTATCGATCTTTACGAGAAAGGCTATGTTTACAGGGGTGTGCGGATGGTTAACTGGGATCCTGAAGCTAAGACAGCCATTTCTGACGAAGAGGTGGATTATAAAGAAGTGCAGTCGAAGCTGTATTATATAAAGTATCCTGTAGAAGGAACAGATCAATATATTGAAATTGCCACAACACGGCCTGAGACCATACTCGGCGATACGGCTGTTTGTGTACATCCCGGTGATACCAGATATACCCATCTTCAAGGCAAAGAAGTCATCGTTCCTGTGATTAACAGGAAGGTTCCTTTAATATTCGATGAATATGTAGACAAAGAGTTTGGCTCGGGTGCTTTGAAAATCACTCCGGCTCATGATGAAAACGACTATGAAATTGGCCTTCGGCATAACCTTAAAACCATAGATATCTTCAATGATGATGGCACATTGAATGAATATGCCGAAATTCATATTGGTGAGGATCGCTTTGAAGCAAGGGAAAACTTCGTAAGGGATCTGGAAAATGAAGGCTATCTGGTTAAAGTGGAGGATTATACCAATAGCATTGGCTTTTCAGAAAGAACCGATGCGGTCATCGAACCCAAACTTTCCACACAATGGTTTTGCCGTATGAAAGAGATGGCAAAGCCGGCCCTGGAAAATGTGATGAATAATAACATCCGTTTTCATCCGCTTAAATTCAGGAATATATACAAACACTGGATGGAGAACATTAAGGATTGGTGTATTTCCAGGCAATTGTGGTGGGGGCAGCGTATTCCTGCTTATTATCTTCCTGATGGCAATTATGTAGTAGCAGAGAACGAAACGGAAGCACTGGAAAAAGCCAAAGAAAAAACGGGCAACTATGAATTGACCATAAATGATCTGAAACAGGACCCGGATGTACTGGATACCTGGTTTTCTTCATGGCTGTGGCCCATATCTGTATTTGATGGCATCAGGAATCCTGATAACGAGGATGTTAATTATTATTATCCTACCGATGATTTGGTTACCGCACCGGAAATCCTTTTTTTCTGGGTCGCCCGGATGATCATGGCCGGTTATGAATACAGGGGTGAGAGGCCCTTTGAGAATGTCTATCTTACCGGCGTTGTCAGGGACACTCAGAGGCGGAAAATGTCTAAATCCCTGGGTAATTCACCCGATCCGATTCGTTTGATCAATCAATACGGGGCCGATGGAGTACGTGTGGGCATGCTGCTTTGTTCTCCGGCCGGGAACGATTTGCTTTTCGACGAAAGCCTGACCGAACAGGGCAGAAATTTTGGCAATAAGATATGGAATGCTTTCCGACTGGTGAAAAGCTGGAGTGTGGATGAAAGCATTGATCAGCCTGAGCATTCCAGGGTAGCAACTGATTGGTTCAGCAACAGACTGAACAAAGCCATCGACGAACTTGATGACCAATATGCCAAATTCAAGCTTTCCGATGCATTGATGAATTTATACAGATTGTTCTGGGATGAATTTTCCTCCTGGTACCTGGAGATTATTAAACCAGCTTATCAACAGCCCGTGGATAAAAAAACCTATGAGTCTACCCTATCCTTTTTCGAGCAATTGATGGAATTGTTACATCCCATTATGCCTTTTATTACGGAGGAGATATGGCAGTTGATTTATGACAGGGAAACCGGTGAGAGCATTATGGTAACCGGGCTACCCCAAAAGGGAGCATACGATACGGAACGGCTCGATTCCTTTGAAAAGATTAAAGAGCTCGTCACTTCAGTTCGAAATATCAGAAAAGATAAGGAGATTCCCAATAAAGAGGAGCTTTCACTTAAAGTCAACGGTGAACATATTGCCAAATATGATCCCATTGTCCGGAAAATGGCCAATATAGATCATATTGAAGAGATTTCAGGCAAACTGGAAAATGCCGTTTCGTTTATGGTGGGAACTACCGAATATTATATCCCGGTTGAGAATTTGCTGGATACAGAGGAGGAACTCGAAAAACTGGAAGAGGAGCTGGAGTATACCCGGGGTTTTCTGCAATCTGTCGTAAAAAAGCTCGATAATGAAAAATTCGTTCAGAATGCACCACAAAATGTGGTAGATCTTGAGCGTAAGAAGAAAGAAGATGCTGAACAGAAGATAAAGACCCTGGAGGAGCGCATTAGCAGTTTAAGAGGTTGATCTGAAGGTATGCCATTTTATCTCGGGCAATAATTGTGCTTAGTTGAAAACCCTAACCCAGATAAACTGGAGGGATATTAGAATTTTATTTTCTGCCAAAAAATGCACGAAAATAAAAAGTAAGGTACCAATTATCTGTCAAACGATTTTAAAGAGCTTATCCGCTTTCATAGATTTTTTTCCGAAGAAATGCACGATGAGGAACAGCAAAAGCAATCCGGCGGGGAAAGTAATGTATGGGGGTATTCCATAGGCTGAGGGTATTGTTCCGGCTCCTACAGCAATTCCCCCGACTGTTAAGGCATAGGGTAGCTGGGTTCGCACGTGTTCAATGTGATTGCAGGAACTTGACAGGGAACTGAGAATGGTTGTGTCGGAGATGGGTGAGCAGTGATCACCCAGAACTGAGCCGGCAAGTACACAGGAAACTACATTATAAAATATCGACAGGGACATGGCATGTTCTAGTCCGGCTTCCTTTGCAATAAGCCATGAAGCAGGCAATATCAACGGATAAAGGATGGCCATTGTGCCCCATGAGGAACCTGTTGAGAAAGCTACAAGCGCAGCGAGGATAAATGTAAGTGCTGGAACCAGAAATGGTGCCAGATTGATGCTCACAAGACTTTGGGAAATGAAATCAGCCGTATGCAAATGTTTGGTGAGTAATGCCAGCGACCAGGCCAGTACAAGAATGATAATGGCGGTTAACATGGTTTTAAAACCGTCAATAAGGGTTTCAACGGCATTTTTCAGATTCATCAATCTTTTTGTCACTGTAAACAACAGAGCTACAATTACACCTAAAATAGAAGACCATAATAAAGCTTTAAATGAATTCGAATTTCCGATGATAACGGAAAGTTTCTTGGAAAATGTAAGTTCCGGATTCCCCCATGTCTCCGGGTCCCATCCCGTATAAAGCAGTCCGATAAAGGTGCCGAAAATGACAATTGCTACAGGTATTATCGCATTATAAGCCCTGGGTTTGATATGTTCAGGGATTTCTATTTCGCTCTCCTGCCTGTTGTTACTTTTGTTGTCATCGTCCGGTATGATCTTTCCCGCTCGGGCCCTTTGTTCTGCCCGGAACATAGGTCCAAAATCCCGACCTTTATAGGTAAGCATTAAGATGAACAATAATGCAAATATGGGGTAGAAAGAGTAAGCAAGCGAATTGATGAATACATTGTAGGGACTTTGATCCAATCCCAGTGTATTGATCCCGTCCTGTATATAACTGAGTTCAGCTCCGATCCAGGTGGTTACAAAGGCGATGGCCGCAATGGGTGCCGCTGTGGAGTCAACAATATAGGCAAGTTTTTCCCGGGAGATCTTTAAGCGGTCGGTTACCGGGCGCATGGTATTTCCTACCACCAGCGTATTGGCATAATCATCAAAGAAAATGGCCATGCCCAGAAGCCAGGTGACGAATTGCCCCGAACGGGAAGTTTTTGCATATTTTGAAAGAATATTTACGACCCCTTTCATTCCCCCGTTTTTGGTGATTATGCCTACCATTCCGCCAATAAGCATTGAAAAAACAATGATGGAAAGATGTTCCTCATTCCCCAAAGACTGCAATACATAAGTGTCAGGTATGGCAAATATACCTTTGAAAAGAGCCGAAAAAAGCCCTGCACCCTGATGTGCATATATGGTGGTGGTTCCTATAAGAATGCCAATGAAGAGGGCCGAATAAACCTCTTTAAAAATAAGGGCAAATAAAATGGCAACCACAGGTGGTATAACAGAAAACCATAAAGGTATGGGATTAATATGGGTTTGGTATTCAAAATCCTGATAATTGATCGTAAAATCGGTTTCTTCAGAAAATTCCCAGGGAAATGTGGCTTTGCCTTTTGTGATTTCAACTTCAACGGGTTGGTCGTTAACCTGTAAGGAAATTTTTTCCCCTTCATAAACTTCCCGGAATTCCTCTTTCTGAAATTGCAGAGTGATTTCGTGCTCAATGTTCCTGACGATGATATCCGTATGCTCAACCTGAACATCTTTTGGGGTAATGGTTATTTCAGGGGAAACACTTTGTTGGCTAAATGCAGATGAGGTATAAAAAAAAGTCAGAAAAAGAAGCAAAACAGGCCCAATAAGAGACTTCCTTTCCATGAGAAATGATTTTGAATAATCGTCGAATGTAATTAAAATAATTTATTTCGTTATTAACATAATTTAAAAATTTAATTTTTGAAATTAAGTAAAAATTGTTGTAATTTGATAAGTGTTAAATTTTTGTAATATGCAGATTCATTTTGATTTTTTCAGAGTAGAAAACGATAATATGACGCCCGAACAGGGTCGAATATTGATCTCAGAACCATTGCTCAATGATTCATATTTTAAGCGTTCTGTGGTACTACTTACAGAACATTCTGAAAACGGATCTGTAGGATTCGTATTGAATAAGCCTATTGATATATCCATCACTGAGGTAATCGATGATTTTCCCGCTTTTAATACTCCTTTATATGTTGGCGGACCGGTGGGTAAGGGTTCATTGCACTATATTCATACTTTGGGAGAACTTATACCCAACTCGGTTCACGTCAAGGACAAAATCTACTGGGGCGGTGATTATGAGCGGGTTAAAGAATACATCGATGAGGGATTAATACAACCCTCACAGATACGTTTTTTCCTGGGATACTCAGGTTGGAGTTCCAAACAACTGGAAGGAGAAATAGAGAATAATGCCTGGCTGGTTTCTGAATTGGATAGCTCCAAAATTATGAAACCGGATGAAAATCTGTGGGAAAAAGTACTTCAGGATCTGGGCAGTCATTATAAAAGCTGGACCAATTGCCCTGAAAATCCCACCCTTAACTAATCGAGCCGGGTTTGTTCATTAAGCAGGTTTAACAGTTTTTTAGCAGTATTTTTAAAATATCTTTTTTGACGTATCCCGCCCACCCATTGAATTCCATCAATAGAATTGGTGAGAAACATCTCATCGGCATTTGTGAGGTCTTCAAATGTTACCGGATGTTGATGGGAAATCTTATATCCAAGATCATTGGCAAAATCAAGAATGTGCTTTCGAAGGATTCCTTCCATACAGCCTGACTTTAAAGGTGGTGTTTTGACCACATCTTTCCTTACCAGAAAAATATTCGATCCGGGGGCTTCAATCACTTCATTGTTCTGGTTGACTAAAAGGCAATCGTCCAGATGATGTTCTTTTTTGAAATTTCCTGCCATTATATAAAACAGGGCATCGGTGTTATTGAGATTGGAAATTGGGGTTATGGGCTTTTTCAGGTTTTGGAAAACATCAACGATCAGGCCTTTTGTGTTTAAAGCATAGGTATCGGTATTCAGCTTTTCGGTTTCAATAAGATAAGAACATGAATTGTTGGTTGCGGTATACCTTCCCCCGCCATTCCTGAATACTGTAAGCTTTACCTCTGCCCCTTTTAGATGTTTGTTTTTGTTAAGAAGTTTAACGATCTCTTGTTGAATGCGATGGTTTTTTATAGGAAGGGGAATTTCCATTTTCAGGTAATTCATGCCTTTTATAAGCCGCTCCATGTGATCTTGAAAAAATTGTATGGTGGTGCCGTTGGCATGCATGGCTTCACGTAAGGCATCTCCATACCTGAAGCCCCTGTTATCAGCATTCAATATGGGTTCTGCCGCATCAAGGTAATGGCCGTTCAGGTTGATGTATTGATTCATATTCTTTTATTAGAATATTTGGTTGAAGAAATATCTTATTAAACTTGGTTCCAGTAATAGAGGATAAATAAATCCAAATACTGCTCCAATAAAATGGGCGTCGTGATTCACATTACCGCCGCTTTTTTTGCGCATATACTGACTATAGACAAGATATAGCACGCCAAAAACAATGGCTGGAATGGGAATGATTCCCATCAGCAAGAGCGTATTCCCGGGGGAAAACAGGATAAAAGCAAAAACCACAGCGGAAACCGCTCCGGAAGCACCGATGGCGTTGTAGTTATAGTTGTCTTTATATTTTCTGATGGTTGAGAAGGTAGAGATCATCATGCCAATAAAATATAGTATCAAAAAGTGAAGGGTGGAATTACTGAGCATGCCTTTGCTCTCCAGAATCTCAAACCGGTTTTCCACTGCACTTCCGAAAGAAAAAAGTACAATCATATTCACCAGGAGATGAATCCAGTCAGCATGAAGAAATCCATGTGTGACAACCCTGTAATACTGATTTCTGTGGTGAATAAGATATGGATTCAATTGCAGGCGCTCAAAAAGTTTTTCGTTTTGAAAAGCCAGAATCGAAATTCCTACGGTTATGGCTATAATAATGGGAGTGATCATAAGCTTTCAGATTATTTATTTAGTGAAGGATTTTAAATATTAATTCTTTTAACAATTCACCCTGTGTGGCACTTACATTATTTAAACCCTTGGATTTCAGGTCATATTCTCTCAGGTATGAAATGATTCTTGCGGCCTTCTGATAATTATATTTATTGGCTGCTTTTTCATATTGCCAAACAATATTCGGATAAATTTTCAGTGTGGAGGCAACATTTTTCCTGCTTTTGTTTTTTAGAAAATGATACCCCAATACTTTTGAGAAAAAAAAGTATAACGATCCAATGATCAACGGGATTGGATATTCATTGGGATTTTTGCCAAAATGCCGGATGATTCGGTTTGCCTTTAATACATCCTTTTCAGCCAGAGCCTTATTTAATTCAAAGGGATTATAATCTTTGCTTATTCCTATATTTGTTTCTACGTGTTTGGAGGTAATGGTGGTTTCCTTCTCCGGCAGCGTTAGAAGGAGCTTATCAAGCTCATGAGCGATTTTGTTCAGATCATTTCCCAGGAATTCCGTTATCAGAATGGCTGCATCGTTATTTATGTTTTTTTTGTGGTGTTCCAGATATTTCTTAATCCATTCAGGGATTCTGTAATCCGGTATTTTTTTTGATTCAAATACCACCCCGTTTTTCTGCAGGGATTTGAATAATTTGGTTCTTTTGTCTAATGTTTTGTATTTATGACTAATAACCAGTATGGTTGATTTTTGCGGCTTCTCCAGGTAGTAGTACAACTCGTTGATATCCTTCATCGTTTGGGCCTCCTTTAAAATGACTACCTGATGGCTTGCCATCATGGGATACCTTTTGGCTGTATTAATCACTGTTCCGGCATCCGTATCTTTTCCGAAAAGGATGGTTTGATTGAACGATTTTTCTGACTCTGAAAGCACATTATCCTGTATGAACTCGGTTAATTTATCAATAAAATAGGGTTCTTCCCCATGAAAAAGATACACAGGTCTGTAAATTTTATTTTTGAGTTCATCCAGTATTTGATTGTACTCCATAGGCTTTATTATCTTTAACTCAACCTCAGCGATTTCTTAAACCTTTATTTGGTTTTCATGGCAATCGTGTTTTTATTATCTATCTTTATACAATGGAAATTACCATGTGTTTATGAAGCAGCTTAACTTGCCCCGATATTTCTTCAAAATTAAATCAAAGGAACAAAAAAAATACATTTTTGATACCATAAGAAAGAAGTTTGTTTTATTAACACCTGAAGAATGGGTGCGACAAAATTTTGTACGTTATCTGGTTCATGAAAAGAATTACTCTTCCCAGCTTATTGCCATTGAGATGACCCTGGAGTATAATCGGTTGTCTTATCGGGCAGATGTCGTGGTTTATAACAGGCAGATGCATCCTGCATTAATTGTAGAATGTAAGGCACCCGAGGTTAAGCTCAAACAGGAGCATTTTGATCAGATTGCCCGTTACAACATGCAGCTTAGGGTAGCATATCTTATTGTTACCAACGGTATCAACCATTATTGTTGCCGGATCGATTTTGAGGAAGGAAAATACACTTTTTTAGAGAATATTCCTGAATTCCAGGAAATAAATAAATAGTGTTAAATTCAGATGCTGGTTAATGATTTGGATTGATCAATTGCAGAAACAATTCGTTTTCCCATCCGTTTTTCGTGCGGATCCAGTCCTTTTTATTGCCTGTAACCTGAAAGCCTTTTTTTGTGAAAAGGTTAAGGCTTGGTTCGTTGTCTTCGTCTATATTGCAGTAAAGCTGATGAAGCAAAAGCACGTCGAAAGCGTACCGGATCATAACATCAAGGGCCTGGCCGGCATATCCTTTGTTCCTGTTTTTTCCCTTGTGGATCAATATGCCGATCCCTGCCTTTTGATGGAAACTGTCAATCTCAAAAAGATCGACACTTCCAATGGTTTCCTGAGGGTTTTCCTGCCCGGATTTCAAATCGATCATCATTCTTAGCTGTCTGGTTTGAAACAAATCGAGATGCGCATTTTGCACGTATTGATTGATAATATGCCGTGAAAAAGGCTCAAGGGTATTCCCTGCATGCCAAACGGATGAATCATTCTCCCATTCGTATATCAGG
>JBNJFN010000021.1:0-21778 GCA_051746885.1 Bacteroidota bacterium
TTTACTTTTTGGACATACTCTGTTACTCGCTAAGAAAGAGGCATTATGAATTATTCCTGCCCATCTTTTGATTTATCAGGGAATTCAGGTATTTCAGGCAGGGGTTCGTATTCTTCCTCAACCTTTTTCTGAATTACTTCAATCGCCTTGTTTAACTGCTGGTCAATGCCTTGGTGTTCTTTATAGGGATCATTTTCTACACGAATATCGGGTTCAACACCATAGCCTTCTATGATCCATTTGCTTTTTTCGGCTGAATAGGAAGCAAATTGAGGTATACGTAATGAACCTCCGTCAATAAAAGGTAGGGAGCCACGTATACCAACTACTCCTCCCCATGTTCGGGTGCCGATAACCGGTCCCAGGTCATTCTTTTTAAATGAGTATGCAAACAGATCCCCATCGGAGGCAGAATACTTGTCCACCAAAAGGACCTTGGGACCACGGAAAGCTTTTGAGGGTGTATGTGAGGGTTCATCCACATTGCGCCGCATGCTTGCTCTTGAAACCGCTCTTTTCAAGCGTTCAATGATCATTGGGGATACGTTTCCCCCGCCATTTCCCCGGTCGTCGATGATCAGGCCTTTCTTGTTGAGCTGTGGATAGAAATGTTCGACGAACTCATTCAGGCCAGTGGTAACCATATCGGGAATGTGAATATAACCTACCTCTCCGTTGGTTTTTTCATTCACCTTTTCCATATTGTTTTGTACCCAGTTGTGATAGTATAATTCCGACTCATCACCGAGTGGCTGAATGATTTCCGTATGGCTTCCCTCCAATTCCGGCGAAGAGTTGAAACGTATCTCCACTTTCTTTCCGGCTTTGCCAACTAACGCTTTGTGCAGATCATTCATTTCCTTAACGGATTCGCCATTGATCTCAAGGATATAGTCACCTTCATTCACGTCTACGCCGATAGCCTGAAGAGGTGATTTTTCCTGATCATTCCAGTTATTGCCCTCCAGTATCCTTTCAATTCGGAAGTATCCGGACTCGTGTCTGGACAGCTCTGCCCCGAGCAGGCCGGTTTTGATTTTCTCCGCCTCAGGCCTGTCTCCACTCTGAATATAGGCATGCCCAACATTCAGTTCGGAGATCATCAGACCAATGACATAGGTGAGATCGTTTCTGTGGTTGACATAAGGCAAAAGTTCGCTGTAACGGTTTTTCATTTTTTCCCAGTCCAGACCGTGCATGTTCTCAACATAGAAAAAGTCGCGCATCTGTCTCCAGCTTTCATTGAAGATCTGCTTCCATTCTTTTTTATGATCAACGCGGACTTTCATATTCGACATGTCCACGGTTTCTTTCATTTGAATTTCTGATGAAGGCAGGTCGATTACCGCAAAATTCTTGTCCTTACGGACGAGCATTTTTTTGTTATTGGGTGATATGGTGAATCGCATGCCTTTGCCCAGCGTGGTTTCCTTCTCTTCTTTGAGGTCGAACATTTTAATGGATCTCTGATTGTTGTCCGAATTATATTCCTGATAATATATTTTATCGTCAATCCCGTAGATGTTACTATAATTTGAAGCCTGAACGGGCAAGGCAATGATCCGTTTCTGTATGCCGTCCCTGTCAATTTTAACTTCAAGATCCTCTGAGTCCTCTTCTTGTTTTTCAGCATCATCGTTTACAGCCACTTCGTCGTTTTTCGGAGAGAAGGGAGAGGGTGTAGATTTCTGTAAGGTGATAAGGTAAACCTTTTCCATATCCTTGTATGCATAGTTCCATTCCACACTGCTATAAACGGGATCAAAGGTGCGCCTGGAACTCAGAACAAGGTATTTCCCGTCCTCGGAGAAGTTGGGATCGGCTGAATCATACCATCCTTCCGTGGCTTTGAATTTCTCTCCTGTTTTGGTATTGTATATCCAAACTACTGACATGTCATTTTCCCCTTCTTTGGTATAGGTGATCCATTTGCCGTCAGGGCTCCAGTGATAGCTCCTGATCTCACCATATTTGGAAGTGTCGACCAGGGTTACTTCTTTATTTTCTACGTTTGTATATTTGAGTCGAAATTCGGCATCGCTCCACATGATTTTTTTGCTGTCGGGTGACCATTTCAGTGAATACTTATAGGTATCGGCATTTTTGGTCAGTTTAACCGGGGCCTCTTTTCCCTTTTTATCCTGCATATATATTTCAAATTCTCCGTCCATGTCAGATATGTAGGCAATGTGTTTTCCGTCGGGTGACCATCTGGCGTCGCGGTCATTAGCACTTGATGATTTGGTCAGGTTATAGGTAATCCCTTCATTCGAGGGTACAGAGAATATATCTCCCCGCGCGCTGAAAGTTACCCTTTCACCGTTGGGCGATAAGCCAGCATTTTGTATATGGTCGGTGGCATCAACAATTTCCTCGCGGCTGTAAGTCATGTCATTTGAAATGGTGATTGGCACCCGGCTGCTTTCCTCCGTTTGAAGGTTAAATTTATAAATGTAGCCTCCGTTTTCAAAGACGATATAGTTATCACCAATTGAAGGAAATTTCACATCATATTTTTCAAAATGGGTAAGTTTGGTGACTTCTTCGGTCTCCATATTGTATTTAAACAGATTCATTTTCCAGTCCCGGTCCGAAAGGAAATACACAGTGTTATCTTTCCACATGGGAATGATGTCCTGAGCTTCATGATCAGTTATTGCCTTGGTTTCATGTGTGTTGAAATCATGTATCCAAATATCGTCGGCCATGCCACCCTGGTAATGTTTCCAGGTTCTGAATTCCCGGAAAACTTGGTTATAGGCTAATTTGTCCCCATTGGGCGAATAGCTGCAGAATCCTCCCTCCGGAAGCGGTAATTGTTCTGGTATGCCTCCTTCAACGGGAACTTTGAAGAGCTGGCCAATGAACGAATTAAACGACTTTTTTCTGGAACGGAAAAGGATATTTTCACCATCGGGAGTCCAGGTCATCACAATGTTGTTGGGTCCCATCCGGTCGGCTACATCATCGCGGTTCAGCGTAGCAGTATAGGTTACTCTTTCAGGAGATCCGCCTTCCTTTGGAACGGTATAAACTTCTGTATTGCCGTCATATTGTGCGGTAAATGCAATTTTATCCCCGTCGGGTGAGAAACGGGGAAACATTTCATAGCCTTTGTGGGAAGTAAGTCTCCTTGCTGTACCGCCTTCGGCCTCTACGGTATATAAATCTCCGGCATAGGAGAATACAATCTGATCGCCATGAATGGCCGGGAATCTTAATAGTCTGGTACCCTCCTCCTGAGCCTTTGCATTAAAAAATCCCAGAAAGAAAGTGATGAAAATCACCAGATGAATTCGTTTCATAAGCTTATCTTTTTTTTGTTTTCAACGTATGGTTTAAAGAAGCACAAATTATGAAAAATCCCGTATGAATACAAATAATAAATATCATGTCCGGATTTTTGGACTGTGCAAAATAAATTCAAATGTTTATAATCAAAATATAGTCAAATTATTACAAGTGAAATCATTTTTCAGGAGATTCATTGATACATCAACCTGCGATTTAGTGGGGTTTACCTATTTAAGAATTTTGAAATTTCAGTATATTTGTCTTTTTAACGGAAAGCTTTATGAAGATACGGTCAAGTCTAACGTTTAAAAAATTATTCTTCCTTCTACCTTTGGTATTCATTTTTTCTGGTATGATCCGTGCAAACGGCCCGTTTCCTTCCAGCAGAAGCAGTCCGTCTTCTTTATTGGCTGTGGAATCGTTCTGGGTGGACAGTGTTATGAATGAAATGACACTTAGCGAACAGATTGGCCAGTTATTCATGGTAGCGGCTTATTCCAATAAAGGCCCTCAACATAGTCAGGAGATCATGGAACTGATCAAAAAGCACCATATCGGTGGTTTGATTTTCTTCCAGGGCAACCCCCGGGAACAAGCCAAACTGACAAACATTTACCAGAACTATTCCGAGGTTCCCCTGATGATTGGCCTGGATGCCGAGTGGGGTCTGGGGATGCGACTGGACAGTGTAATAAGTTATCCTCATCAGATGGCACTTGGTGCTATCCCGCAAGATTCATTAATATATGAGATGGGTCTGGATATTTCAGAACAACTACGCCGGCTGGGAGTACATATTAATTTTGCCCCCGTGGTGGATGTAAACAACAATCCGGATAATCCGGTAATTGGTAGCCGTTCTTTTGGTGAAGACAAGTATAATGTGGCACGAAAAGGGATCTCTTATGTAAACGGCTTGCAGGATAATGGAGTTTTGGCTGTAGCAAAGCATTTTCCGGGACATGGAGATACCGATCAGGATTCTCATAAAACGCTTCCGTTAATCCCTCATGATTCTGCACGTTTAGACAGTATAGAGCTTTACCCGTTTAAACGAATGATTCAAAATGGAGTCGGAGGAATGATGGTGGCGCATCTTCAAATACCAGCTTATACTCAAGGATCAAACAGGCCTACAACGTTGTCAAAGCAGGTGGTGACTGATTTACTTAGAGAAGAAATGGGTTTTAACGGATTGGTATTCACCGATGCATTAAATATGAAGGGAGTGACGGAACATTTCCCCCCGGGTGAGATTGAAGCTGAAGCGTTAAAGGCTGGAAATGATGTGCTGCTTTATCCTCAGGATGTCTCTACAGCCATTTCAGAAATCAAGAGACAGGTAAGAAATGGCGAAATCAGCAGGGAGTCCGTTGAAGAGAGCTGCCGAAGAATCCTTTCTTTTAAATATTGGGCGGGAATGGATACTATTAGTCATGCAGGCAATACGGAAGATGAAGTAAATTTGATTGCAAGAGAGGGTCTGCCGGAGCATCTAAATAAACCCGAATATAAGGTTCTAAACCGGAAATTAATAGAAAATTCTCTTACCCTGATTGAAAATCCGGAAGACCGGTTTCCATTAAAAGATCTGGATAAACTGCGCCTGGCGACTATTTCAATTGGGAGCGGGGAGAAAACGCCTTTTCAGAATAAGATAGATCTTTATACCGACTGCAAGCATTATGTTTATGAAACCGGTGGCGAAATCCAGGAATTTTTTAGAGAGCTGAATCAGTATGACGTAGTTGTTGCCTCCACACATAACACCAACGAAATACCTTCCCAAAGATATGGATTGAACTCGGACTACGCGCAATTGCTCCGTCGGTTGGCTCAAAAACAAAACACAATCGTGGTTCATTTTGGGAATCCTTATCCATTAAAATTCCTGAAGCCGCTTGATCATTTTGATGCTGTTTTAAATGCTTATAATGATGACCGGCTTACACAGGAATTAGCAGCTCAGGCTCTTTTTGGAGCTTTTGGAGTTAACGGGCACCTGCCTGTTTCTGTTAATGATTCGTTTAAGGTAGGTACCGGGATTAGTACTGAGGAGCTTTCCCGTTTGAAGTATACCCTTCCTGAAGAGGTAGGAGTAAATTCGGATACATTGAATAGGATTGACTCCATCGTTCATGCCGCGATTGATTCTCAAGCCACACCCGGAGCCCAGCTTCTGGTTGCGCGAAAAGGAAAAGTGTTCTATCATAAAACCTTTGGCCACCATACTTATCTTAAGAAACAGTCTGTCCGGTGGGATGACATTTATGATCTTGCTTCTGTTACCAAAATAACTGCTTCTGTTCCTTCATTAATGCAACTCTACGAGGATGATACACTCCACCTGGATTCCACACTGAGCCATTATCTGCCCCATTTGGACACTACCAACAAGAGCGATATGGTGCTTAAGGATATACTAACTCATCAGGCCAAATTGAAGCCCTGGATCCCCTTTTATTATAAGACCCTTGAAACACTTTATCCGGAAGAAGAATTAATAGGTGAAGATTTCTCGGAATCTTATCCCTATAAGCTGGGAGCCAATTCTTATATGGTCAAGAATATGCAGTACGCAGATGGTGTGTATTCCCATAACCCTAAGGATAGCTTTTCTATACAGGTCGCTGATAATTTGTATATCAATGAAAACTATCGGGACAGCATTTTTCGGTGGATCGATGAATCAGAGTTACTGGATAAGAAGGAATATGTTTATAGCGATTTGGGGTATTATTATTTATACAAAATTATTGAGAAGATTACAGGTGAAGAACTTGAGGATTATGTGAAACAAAAGTTTTATCAGCCATTGGGTGCATATACAGCCGGATATAAGCCTTTAAAAAAATTCAAAGCCGGCCGTATTGTTCCAACAGAGAATGATATGGCATATCGCCGTCAATTGTTAAGGGGTCATGTTCATGATCCGGGTACTGCTATGATGGGAGGTGTATGCGGACATGCCGGTCTTTTCTCAAATGCGAATGATTTGGCAAAGATCATGCAGATGTATCTGAATAAAGGATTTTATGGAGGTAAAAGATACTTCAGGGATTCTACCCTGGAGTTGTTTACAAGCAGTCCTTTCAGAGAGAAAAATGATAATCGGCGGGCTATAGGATTTGATAAACCGGTTACGGAAAAAGACGAAGAAGGTCCTACCTTTCAGGGAATATATGAGGATAGCTTCGGGCATAGCGGATTTACCGGTACTTATACCTGGGCCGATCCCAAAGAAGAAGTGGTTTACATATTCATGTCAAATCGCGTACATCCGGATCAGGACAATGTGAAGCTGATAACTGATGATGTCCGCACAAAGGTGCAGGAAGTGATATATAGAGCGATTATGGAAGAATAGAGAAATGGAGTTTCAGGTTTCGCGTCTCGTGTCCCGAGTTGGCAGAAGCAACAGCAAGCAGACATGATAAAGAGAAGACGAGAACTGAGAAAATGAGAAAATGGGAAGAGGGGAAAAAGTAGTGAGTATTGAGTAATGAGTTATAAGAACCCTGTCATAAGAGACAAGAAACAGGAAACAAGAGACAAGAAAAAGAGCAGGCTGGAATAGAAGACAAATGATAAACTTAGCTACCGAGAACCCGAGACTCGGGACTCGAAACTCGAAACAACAAGACTCACAACTCATTACTCCTTGCCTTCTCGCCTTCCCATTTTCTTGTCTTCCCGAATTTTCTGCACTCAAACTTCAAACTTATCAGTTTCCGATTTTTTGTTCCAGCATCTTTTTCAGTGATTCAAAATCAAGCCTCTTGGCAACAATGGTTTTATCTTTATCCAGCAAATAGACGGTAGGTGTACTGTAAACATCATATTTATTCCTGAAGTTGGATACGTATTTCGGATCGTATGTGTTAATCCAGTCGAGTTCTTTGTTATTCAGGTATTCCATCCATTCCTTCCGGTCTGTTTGTGTGTAAACTGCAAAAATTTCCAGTTGGTCGCGGGAATAATCCTTATAAAGATCCCGGATTTTTGGTGTCAGCTTTTTACAGTGGCTACATGAAGGCTCCCAGAAATAAAGCAACGTGTATTCACTATCTATATCATGTAAACTTGTAATTTCTCCGGAAGTAGTGATTAACTTCAGCTCAGGTGCTGTTTTCCCAATGATGTTGGGTTTAATCTTGTTAACGCGGTCCTGCAGTTTAGAGCGGGTAGAGGAATCTGCCCATTCGGCTTCACCTGACAGGTAATACTTTTCTGCTATATGCACAAAAACTTCATCCATTCCCATAACGTTGCTTTGCTGGTAATGGTTGAGCAGATATTGGACTACATACTGGAAAGTCTCTTCACTATCCCGCGTTTTGCTTACAATCCGGTCAACCTGAGGGATTATTGAGTCCGGCTTTTGTACAAGAATGTTGTTGAAATAATGATCTATTTTTTTGTGGAGGATCGGGGTTCTTACCAGCCGGGAGTCTGACAGGTCGATATGGTCAAAGTAATGGTCCTTATGGAATTGATATCGTTTTTCCCACTGCAATGAATCTCTGTTTTTATCTGAATCTGCAATATCGAAGTCAGGAACTTCAACTTTTTTCATGCCTTTGATAATAACTGCAAGCAGTGAATTGGAATATTCTGAGATGATGCTGTCCCAATGGTTTTCTACCTTTTTATCCAGCTCCTCCAGACGATCTTTAATTTTTGTGGAATCTTTGCTGCTTTCAGCAGCTTTCAGTTTTTTCTTCAGGGCAGCGGATTGTTGGTTTTGCTTCATCATAAACTTTTGATAATCATTAAAAGCCTGGTTTATTTCACTGCCCCGAAATTCCAGTGTATTAATGAAATCATTTACATTGGTCTCCAACGAGAAGTGTTGATCTTCCCCGACCAGTATTTCGAAGTATTTTTTCTTTGGGGTGATCACAAGATATATCCCTTGCTGAATAGGATCGCTGCCCTTAAATGCACCTTGTCCGTTTTCATCCAGTTTAATGGTATCTTTGATGAATTGTTGGTTTCCGTGGTGAAAACCGAGGTAAAGCTCGGAATTTTTTAATCCTTTAATCTGCACTTGTATTTCATATCCTTGCTGTTCGAGAGGTGATGAAAGCAGAATAAAAGGTATACCAATAAAAAGTATGGTCAGAAGACTGGTTTTTATTTTTTTCATTTTCCTTTTCCTTTTTTTAAACTTTTCTCATTATAACGATAAATAGCTTACAAAGTTAAAGATTTCGCATAATTTTTTTGTGAAACAAGATTATAAAGAGGGAAAGTTTAAACTTCTTGCCATTGATGCTATTCAATAATTTTCTGTAAATAGATATCCTGCCAAACTGAATTGTGCATTGCTCTTTGTCCGGTGAGATTTTTGGATTAATTTTATCCCTTACTTGAATATACTTTTCTTATGGGTGGTCTTAAAATATACAAAGCTTCTGCAGGGTCTGGTAAAACTTTTGCCCTCACACAGGAGTATCTGCTGATGCTTTTCCGTAATCCTTCACTATACAGGCATATTCTTGCCGTAACCTTCACCAACAAAGCCACCGCTGAGATGAAGAATCGAATATTGGATGAATTGAATATTCTTGCCAAAGGAAAAGATTCCAAACATAAGCCTACCATAAAAGCGGACTTGAATCTTGATGAGCGGGAAATTCAAAAAAGGGCTTTCCATGTGCTGAAAAGTATTCTTCATGATTACAGCCGGTTTTCAGTGAGCACCATTGATCGTTTTTTTCAGCGGGTGATACGAACTTTTGCCCGTGAGCTTGGTCTGCAGACGGGTTACACCTTGGAAACAGATGAGGCGGAGATTCTCAATTATGTGATTGATGATCTGCTTCTGGCTACTGAAGAAGATAAACAACTGCGCCGTTGGTTGGTGGATTTTGCACGTTCACGGATGATGGAAGAGAAAAGCTGGAATTTCAGGGAGGAGGTAACTTCACTGGCTGGAGAACTTATGAAGGAGGAGGTGAAAGATTTACAGGTCAGTAAAATAAGTGACAAAAAGACGCTGAATGATTATTTAAAAACTTTGAAACAGGAACAGAACCGGTTTGAGAATACCTTAAAAGGCTATGGCAGACAGGCTGTGGCTATTATTGAAGCGAATGACCTGAATGTGAATTATTTTAACCGCAAAGGCAGCGGCGTGGCCCGTTATTTTTACTATTTACAGGAGACCCGGAGAGATAAGCTGACGCCAAACCAGAATGTTCTGAACGTGTTGGATGAGCCGGACAAATGGCCGGCCGGAAAGCTTAAAAAAGAGGATAAACAGTTGGTCATTTCGCTGGCCGGGGATCAGCTCAACCCCATTCTGCGGGAAGCCGTTAATTATTGTACAGATAATTATGAACGCTATCAGTCGGTCAGGGAGATTCAGAAGAACATTTATGTACTGGGCATTCTCGGAGATATTCAAAAACGGCTGTATGAATATTGCCGGGAAAAGAACCTGTTCCTGATATCCGATGCCGCCGATTTTCTGCGTGATATCATTTCGGGTAATGACGCCCCATTTGTGTATGAAAAGACGGGTAGCATTTATCACCATTTTATGATCGATGAATTCCAGGATACCTCAAGGTTTCAATGGGAAAATTTCAAGCCGCTTTTCAGGAACAGCCTGTCCCAGAATTGGGAGAATCTGATGGTCGGGGATGTAAAACAGTCCATTTACCGCTGGCGTAATGGCGACTGGAAGATACTGGAAGATGAGGTGCCCGCGGAATTTTCCCATTTTCCTGTTGAACAGGAAGAGTTGATCTATAACCGGCGAAGTTTGCACAATATCATTTCCTATAACAATACCGTTTTTCATTTTGCAAGGCATGTGCTGCAAAATCATTTTGATTCGCAGATACAGCATCACCGTGGTGAGAATCCCTGGGAAAGGAAACTTTTGGATGCCTATAGGGATGTGATGCAAAAACTTCCTGAAAAGCGGGAAGGGGGATATGTTCTGAACCGCTTTTACCGTCATCTCCATAATCAGCAGCAGGAAGAAAGGCAAAAGATCAAGGATCAGCTCATTCAGGATATTGAATTGCTGCAGGATCAGAATTACAATCTGTCAGATATTGCAATAATCGTAAGGAAGAACAGGGAAGGACAAGAAATTGCCGATGCTTTGATGGAATACAGAAACAGTGGCCGGGCTTCTTCAAAATATCGGTATGATGTGATTTCCAATGATTCTCTATATGTCAGTAGGGCGGAAAGTGTGAAGTTTTTATTGTCCTTGTTCCACTATCTGGTTAAGACCGACGATGCCATTAACAAGGCTTTTATTAAAGAAGCTTACAATAACACCATTTTGAAAAAAGGATATGGACCCCAAAACTGGCACGCGCTTTTCAGGGAAGCAAAGGATGAATTTATGGAGCACCTACCTGAGGCATTTTTGGAAAACCTCTCCGGGCTAAAACGAATGGCGCTCTATGAGCTCACTGAAAGGCTGATAGCCATGTTTAAACTCAACAAAATAGATGGAGAGATCCAATATATTCAGGCATTCCAGGAGATCGTCCTCGATTTTTCAAGGAGGTATGCTTCGGATCTGAATACTTTCCTTCAATGGTGGAATGAGAATGGTTGGAAAAAAAAGCTCCAGCTTCCCGAAAATTACGATGCCATTCGAATTACCACCATTCATAAAGTCAAAGGCCTGGAGTTTAAGGCAGTCCTAATACCTTTCTGTAATTGGGAATTGGATACCACTTCGTCGGGCACGAAAAAGAATTATTTATGGTGTCGTCCCGATGACCCGGATCTCGGTAAGATTGGCGTTGTTCCGGTTAATTACTCCGGCAGCCTTGCAGATACCCTATTTCGGGATGCCTATTATTATGAAAAATTCCATAATTATGTGGACAATCTGAATCTTCTCTATGTTGCCCTGACAAGAGCAGAAGAGGTGCTTCTCACTTATGTTCCGATACAAGTGAAAAAGGACGGAACCCTGAATTATACGGTTAGTGATAAAGGCCTGACCACCATTGGTGAAATGATTCATTATATATACAGCAATTATGAAACACTTCCCGTGTCTGATACTGAAGAATATCCATTTATCAAGGATTTAAAATCCTTTTGGGATGAGGAAGCCGGTGCTCTGGAGTGGGGTGAATTGCCGGAAGGTGCTCAATTTGAGGATGGAATAGATAATCTTTTAGAACAGCAAGATTACACGGTATATTCCACCAAGCCCAATCTTCATTTAAAATACGGGCATAGTGAATTTTTTAGTGATAAAACCGATTTATTCCAGGGTTCGGTGGATTATGGTAAGCTGATGCACCAGGTTTTTGCCAACATCCATTCCAAAGCGGATATTGGAGATGCGTTGGACAGGATTTACCTGGAAGGTAAAGTTACCGAAGCTGAAAAGAGTGAGTTGCAAAGGCGCATAGAGCACCTGGTCAATCACAGTCAGGTTAAGGATTGGTTTGACGGAAGCTGGGAAGTATTTACCGAACGTGAGATCCTTCTTCCCGATGGAAAGACCTATCGTCCAGACCGGGTTATGATGAAGAACGGGCAGACCATCGTAGTGGATTATAAGTTTGGGGAGAAGAAGGACCAACTATATAAAAAACAGATCGGTTATTATCTGAAACAAATCCGAAATATGGGTTATGACAATCCCGTTGGTTACATCTGGTATGTAAACCAGAATACGTTAACAGAGGTGTCGACATGAATAAAGACAGCAAGGAAGCCTTTCCCTGGGGAAACAGGAGGCGTTTTAATGCATATAGCGATTATTTCAAGCGTGTCTTTGGTGAACGGGTTCAGAAGGTGACCATCGATGCCGGTTTTACCTGCCCAAACAGGGATGGTACAGTGGGAAGGGGAGGATGCACCTATTGCAACAATGATGCTTTCAATCCTTCCTATTGCAATCCCGGCAAGAGCGTTACTCAGCAGATCGATGAGGGAGTGGAATTCCACAGGAATCGCTACCGGCGAGCTAATAAGTATCTGGCCTATTTTCAGGCTTATTCCAATACCTATGCGCCTTTAGACCGGCTGAAAGCAATTTATAATGAGGCCCTCCGGTATCCGGGAATTATCGGGCTTGTTATCGGAACCCGCCCGGATTGTATTGACGATGAAAAACTGGATTATTTTGCAGCGTTGTCGGAAGATTATTATATCATCCTGGAATATGGAATCGAGTCTTTTTATAACCGGACCCTGGAACATATCAACCGGGGCCATTCTGTGGAAGATTCAATCACTGCAATAGAAAAAACTGCCCAGAAAGGTATCAAAACCGGAGCCCATTTAATTTTTGGCCTTCCGGGTGAAACAAGGGAGGATATGCTCAGAGAGGCGGATCTGATATCCTTGTTGCCATTGGATACGGTCAAGTTTCATCAACTGCAGATTCTCAAGGATACTGCCATGGCTGAAGAGTATCAGAAGCATCCGGAACGGTTTACGCTTTTTGAACTGGATGATTATATTGATTTTATAATCGGTTTTATGGAAAGACTGAACCCGGGTTTTGTGATCGAACGCTTTTCCGGTGAGGTACCGCCATGGTTTCTTGCTGGCCCGGGCTGGGGGCTGATAAGAACCTACGAAGTGCGCAATAAGCTTGAGCAAAGAATGGTGAATCAGGATACATGGCAGGGGAAATACTATAAGACAGTAAATATATGAAGTGTTATAGTTTCATTGGTTTATTGGATTTTAGTTTTTGTAAAAGGAGAAGCATCAAATTACAAATTTCAAATAAATTAAAAATTCTAATGAACGAAATCTTGACCCAGATAAACTAGAAATCCTAATTTCTAAATTCTAAACAAATTTTAATGTTCAAAATATTTAATGACCAAAACACTTTATGCTAACTTAGTTACAATTGAACCGAAAATTTTCATGAGTTCTTTTTATCATATTTGTTTGTTTGGACATTTGATATTGTTTAGAATTTCGAAATTAGATATTAGAATTTCATTTTCTACCAAAAAGTGCACGAAAATAAAGAGTTATGCAATATTTTCTTCAGGAAGTAGCCAGGGATGTATATAAGAAATACGGAGATGTCTTCTCTGATATTTGCCTTGTTTTTCCCAACCGTCGCTCCGGATTGTTTTTCAAGCGTTATCTGGCAGGTGAATTAAAAAATCCGGTATGGTCCCCGGAGGTTCTTCCCATCAGCGATCTGATGCAGCAATTCTCCGGTTTACAAAAAGCAGACCAGATTTCACTGATTTTTATGCTTCACCAGGTTTTTAAAAAGGAGAAGCAAAGTCAGGAATCTTTTGATGAGTTTTATCACTGGGGTGAGATGTTGCTGCGTGACTTCGATGATATTGATAAGTACCTGGTTGAGCCCAGGGATGTTTTCCGGAACCTGGCCCGGTTAAAATCACTGGAGGATCATTTTTCCTATCTGACAGAAGAACAGATTGAGTCGATCAGGAGATTCTGGGATACTTTGAATGTAAGCCGGCTTTCGAAGGAGCAGAACGACTTCATCGGCATATGGCAGGTGCTTTACAATGTATATTTCCAGTTTAACATGATGCTGGATGAGAAGAAGCAGGCTTATGAAGGCAAAATCTACCGGGCGGTGACGGACAGGATCAACTCGCAGAAGCTTGCTCCTGAACAGGATAAGTATATTTTTATTGGCTTTAATGCCCTTACCCCGGTTGAGCACCGGCTTTTCAAAGAACTGAAACAACAGGGAAAGGCTGTTTTTTACTGGGATTATGATCATTACTATCTCAATGATCATGAAGCCGGAAGTTTTATTCATCACAATATGGAGCATTTTCCGGGAGAAGACCTGGGGGTGTATGATGGATTGAAGCAGGATAAAAATATTCAGTTCATCAATACTCCTTATGACATTTCGCAGGCCAAGATACTACCAGATCTGTTAAAGGATATGCCTGATAAAGAAAGCCATTCACCGGATAAAACGGCCATCGTTCTGCCCGATGAGCATTTGTTGCTTCCGGTGCTGAACAGCTTGCCTGAAACTCCGGGTGAGGTGAATGTGACCATGGGATATCCCGTTTATTCCACTCCTGCATTCAGTTTTCTGCTGACGCTTATCCGCCTTCAGGAAAACGTTAAGAAACAAAACGGCGAAGATCAGTTCTATTACAATGATGTGCTGTCGGTTCTGAATCACCAATATCTTGATATCATCAGGGATGAACAGGTAGAACAGCTTATTGAGCAGATCCATAAGCACAACAAAATCTATATCCCTTCCCCCGAGTTAACGATCAATAACTTGTTTCGTTCTGTGTTCACGCTGCCTGAATCTTACGAATCCCTTAGTGATTATCTGCTGGACAATTATTACCGCTTTTATACCCTGCTGAAACAACAGGAGGAAGGGGATGATTATCCCCTGAGGATGGAGCTGGAAAGCATTTATTATGTGTATATTGCAATCAAAAGGTTGAAAGAGGTCTTTCAGCAGCATCAGGCAAATGTGAAGCCTGAAATTTATCTTCGGATCCTCGACCGGGTGGTTAAAAGCCAGTCCATTCCCTTTCAGGGAGAGCCTTTGTCGGGAATTCAGGTCATGGGCCTTCTGGAAACCCGGACGATCGATTTTGAAAATCTGATTGTTTTATCAATGAATGAGGGTGTTTTTCCCAAAGCGGAGTCCACACCTTCTTTTATACCATTCAGTCTGAGAAAAGGGTTTGGTTTGCCCACCTATGAACACAATGATGCCATCTATGCCTATTATTTCTACCGGCTGGTTCAGCGGGCAAAAAACATTACACTGGTTTACAATTCCGGCTCAGATGGCTTGAAAACCGGAGAAATGAGCCGATTTATGCACCAGCTTAAATTTGAGACAAACTTGGATATCAGGGAAAGAACAGTGGTTTCAGCCATCAGCATACCGGAGGCCAGGTCTGTTTCTGTGGCCAAAACCCCGGAAATTCTTGATATACTGGAACAATATAATGTAACTTCTGGAGGCGAAAAATCCTTTTCTCCCAGCGCCATCAATACCTATCTGCGTTGTTCCCTGCAGTTTTATTACAGGTATATTGCAGGTCTGAAAGAACCCGAGGAAGTCACGGAGAATGTTGACCTTCCGTTGTTCGGCTCACTGCTACATAAGGCCATTCAACTGCTTTATGAGCCTTACCGGCAGAATAAAAGCCGGATCACATCGGAGGAACTGAAAAAAATGGAGCGCAATGACGACCTTATTGAAGCCAGAATCATGGAGGCATTTAGAGAAGAATATTTCAGCGATTTCCCCGCGGATAAAAAGATCAATCTTTCTGGTAAGAATTTGCTGATCAAAGACATCATTTATCAGTACATCAAACAATTCTTGAAAGTGGAGCAGAATTTCGCCCCTTTTCTTCCGCTGGTTCTGGAAACTTCCTGTCAGACATCCGTGAATTTCGGTGTTGACGGTGAAGAGAAAAGCGTGGTGATCAAGGGGGATATCGACCGGGTGGATGAGAATGGTTCCGGCGTACGCATCATCGATTATAAGACGGGCCAACCCAAACAATCCTTTAAGGATGTGCCTTCATTGTTTGAAAAGTATGGCAATCATGCTGCGCTGCAGGCTTTGATCTATTCCAGGATGTATAATGAAGCGCACGATCCGTCAAAAAAGATTGTTCCCGGCCTTTATTTCTTCCGGAGAATCTATCAGGATGATTTCGACTGGTCGGTTAAGATGAACAAAAAGCCGATTGTGTATGACGAGATAAAGGTTGAGCTGGAAGAGTATTTGCAGGGCCTGCTGAACGAGATTTTTGATCCCGGGGAAACATTCACCCAGACCGACGACCTGAATACCTGCCGCTTTTGTCCCTATGCAAAGATTTGCAGGAGGGATTGAAAAAAATGCCTTCGACCCACAAAAAGGTTGTTCAAGGGTATTTTTAATACCTTTCAACCCGGAAAAAAATCCTTTGAAACCTATTTTTAAGTGGTTGTCTGGCAGAAAAAAGTGGTTCAAACCGAGAAAAAAGTAACCTGAAAGGCACTTTTTAATGACTTTGAGTGACAAAAAAGACCTGACAAAGCCATTAAAAAGTCATCCGGAAGTACTTTTTAATGGCTTTTAAGTACAAAAAAGTACCTTCAACTGAGAAAAAAATAGATACAATCCACAAAATAATCCTTTGAACCTACTTTTAAATCATTGCCAGGTAGAAAAAAGCAGGATCAACCCACAAAAAAGTAGAGACACGCCGCGGCGTGTCTCTACTACAAGAATTAAAAGCGGATCAATCCACCGACATATCATCTACCTGGTCAAAAGAAAAGCTGGATATCTCAGTTTGTTGCTGTGCATGCTCCAGGGTAATGCTCACAACATTTCCGTCCTTATCAAGATCTAACAGTACATTTTCGTTTAGGTCTTTTGTTTCGGAAATCTCATTGTTATTGAAATTAACCAGCAATGTATCGGTATCTTTAAAATATTTTATTTTCATTTTTGAATAAAGATAACACGGAATTGACAAAAAACATCTTTAACATCACGAAAAATAAAAACACTCAAAAGAAATTGAAAATGGTGATTATACAACCCTTGAGCAATTTGACAAAGAATCAGGAAAATGGGAATCAAGAAAACTGTGATCATTGTTTATACGTACCCGAGTTCAGCAAGTGCCGGACTTTAAGTTTCCCAATAGTAGTTTCATAAATTTGTTTTTCATAGAATCAGTTTGGAATGCCAACCAAACTTAAGTGTAGTATAAATAACTTCTTCTGATTTTACGGCGCCAGCCTTCGGATTACCCATTTCCGGTTTTCAAGGGAATACCCGATACGGTCGTGCAGCCGGTTTTCCCTGCCCTGCCAGAATTCGAAGCGGGTGGGCCTGATCAGATAACCGCCCCAGTGAGAAGGCCGTTCGATCTTTTTGTTGCGGAATTGTTTTTCCAGTTCTTTTTGTCTTTGCTCCAGGTAATCCCGGTCGGGTATTTCGGCACTCTGGTCGGAAGCCCAGGCACCGATTTTACTTGTTTCAGGCCTGGATTCAAAATATTTATCGGATTCTTCCGGTGATAATTTTTCCGTAATGCCTTCCACCCGAACCTGTCTTTCCAGCTCGGCCCAGTAAAATAAAGCTGCAGCCATAGGATTCTCTTTCATCTGTTTTCCTTTGAGGCTATTGTAATTGGTATAAAATGACAGCCCTTCACTTTTGAGATCTTTTAACAGAACCGTACGGGAAGTTACCTTTCCTCCTTCGTTTGCCGTAGAAAGGCCCATGGCAGTGGGTTCCAGGGCTCCGGCATGAACCGCTTCATCGAGCCAGCGCTCCAGTTGATTGATGGGGTCTTTGTCCACATCTTTTTTGGAGAGAGATCTTTGGGCGTATTCTCTTCTGATATGTGATAAATCATGTTTCATACATCCTTTGAATTTATCTTGGCACTGCTGATGCTGGCATTCAACTCGAATCCAATTATTAAGGCCAGGGAATTGAAGTAGGTCCAGATCAGTACCACCATCAATGTGCCGATGGATCCGTACAATTTATTGAGCTGCCCGAAATTGTTGATGAAAAAAGAGAAGATCACAGAGGCCAGGATCGTCAGAAATGTGGCAAAGATGGCTCCTGGAGAAAAAAAGTTCCAGTTCGGCCTTTTGGCCGGTGCCAGGTAATACATGAACGATATGGCCAAAAGATGAAATAAAATGATGATAACCCATTTTCCGATTAGTATCAGGTAAAGGGTTACACCATATTCAAGTATGTTTTGTTCAACCAGTGTATTCAAAACTACCCGGCTCAGAATGATCAGCAGGGTGGCGGAAGTGATCAGGGTAGCCAGGATGAAAACAAGGCCAATGGATATCAATCGCTGCGTCAGCCAGCTCCTGGTTTCTATATAGTGGTGGGTTGAGTTAAATGCGTCTATCAGGGCGTGGATGCCGTTCATTGTAAAGAACAAACTGGCCAGGGCACCGAAAGACAACAGCCCCCAGTTTTTGGTCATAATGATATCCACGAGAGTAGATTTCAGAAGATTAAAAGCATTCTGGGGCAGGATGTTTTCAAATACACTCAGAAGCTCCGTTTGAAAATTTTCTATAGGGATGTAGGGAATAAGGGTGAATAGGAAGATTATGCCGGGGAACATGGCCAGTACAAAGTTGAATGCCACTGAGGAGGCGCGGGTGGTTAATGCCCCGTTTTTAATGCCTTCTATGAAGAATTTAATTACTTCATGAAGGGGAATATTATAGAATCCCGGCAGGCTTATTATTTTGGCTTTCCTTTTTATAAAGCTTATAATCCCCTCGTTTCTTTTTCCGATACCCATGCTGGTGTAGTTAATTTTCCCTGAATGCGTTATATTTTGTTAAATTCCGGGGCTAAAAATAATAAGAAATTTGTGTTGATGAAAATGTAGCCAAATAAATAAAGGAGGAGCTTCTGAAAGGCTGTAGGTTAAAAATCTATTGCTTTTAGGCTCATATCCAGGCTCTTGATCTGATGAGTGAGGGCACCAACTGATATATAATCCACACCACATTCAGCATATTCCCGGATGTTCTCCAATGTAATATTACCTGAGGATTCCGTTTCAAACATACCGTCGATCAACTCAACAGCTCTTTTGGTATCTTCTGTATTAAAGTTGTCAAGCATGATCCTGTCCACACCGCCTGTTTGTATGACTTTCCTTACGTCTTCCAGGTTTCTCACTTCAATTTCAATCTTAAGGTGTTTGTCTTTTTTTTGTAAATATTTAAGAGTTTTTCGGATGGCCTTATCAATACCCCCTGCAAAGTCAATGTGGTTGTCTTTGAGCATGACCATATCATATAGCCCCATTCGGTGATTGGATCCGCCACCGAGGGCTACGGCTTTTTTTTCCAGAGTACGCAATCCCGGAGTGGTTTTTCTTGTATCCAAAACTTTTGTGTTTAGGTCTTTTAACTTGTCGGCATATAGGCTGGTTTGGGTGGCTATACCGCTCATCCGCTGCAGGAAATTCAAGGCAGGTCTTTCCGCCTGCAGTATGGAACGAACGCTTCCTTTAACCTGAAAAGCAACATCCCCCGGCTTTACTTTGCTTCCGTCAGCGATGTATAACTCTGTTTGGAGATTCGGATCAATTATATCAAAAACCATGCGGGCGATTTCTATACCTGCTATAATACCTTGTTCCTTTATAAGAAGCTGGGATTTCCCGTGTTTTCTTTTGGGAATACAGGCCAGGGAGGAATGGTCGCCGTCTCCTATATCCTCTTTTACGGCTAGTTTAAGTATGCTTTGGAGGTGGGTTTTATTCAATTTCATTTTCAATACGCAGTTGATGGATAAGCAATCGGCCTTCTTCGGGTTTTAAAAGCATGTATACCCTGAAATTTCCTTCAAAGGTCTGAAGCCTTCCTATGGCATATTGAGCATCTTCTTTACCCCCCTTATGGATGAATTTAAAATTCTTCGGGGGGTGTTTAACAAAAAAATCGTCCATAATTCGCTCTGCCTGGGATTTACTATATATATCCTCTTTTTCATCTACTGCAAGTTCCAGGTTATCGTTAAAAAACCTGGCAAGTTCTTTGGCAGTGCCTACTTTAAAAGCCACGGCAATATCATTGGGGATTTCTTCTTCCGTTACAGTGAATCCGCCATTAAAAAACAAAATGAAAATAATAAGCAGAGGTATTATTTTTGTAGAGACATTCATGGTATTTTTGGTTTGAAAATTACAAAATGCAAAAATTGAACCATTTTATTCGTTTCATGAAAAAAATGAGATGGCTTCCTTTAGCCTGGATTATTCGGGTTAGAACAACTGAGGTAAATTATATACTATTAAGATATAGGTTGGTTTTATAAAAAAGTTGTGGCAAAAGGGCTCCGGCATTTAATGTTCAATGCTTTTCTTTGTAAATTTGTTCTATATGAAGATCAGGGTTCTGGTAGTCGGTAAAAATAAAGAGCAATATATCACTGAAGCTTTGAGTGAATATGATAAAAGAATTAATAAGTATGTTCCCTTTAATATTGAAGAGATAAGCGGTATAAAAGGGTCCAGAAAGTATTCCGAAAAAGAAATCAGGGAAAAAGAAGGACAAAATATCCTGAAAGTATTGCCCGGCGAAGCCATTATTATACTTTTAGATGAGCGGGGAAAACAAATGAATTCCAGGGGATTTGCAAACTGGATTCAGAAGGTTATGAATTCGGGTACCCGCAATATGATATTTATTATAGGCGGCGCTTACGGATTTTCTGATGGGCTTTATGAAAAGGCTGACATGATGTTGTCTCTCTCAAAAATGACCTTTTCCCATCAGCTTACCCGGGTGGTTTTTGCTGAACAGCTATATCGAGCATTTACGATTATCCACGGAGAGCCTTATCATCATGGCGGTTGATTTAAAAAAAAATAATATTCCTGATTGTTATTGAATGAATATATGTTATAAAATAGATTGTTAAAATGGACAGATTGTTGGTTATTCTGGGGTTATTTTTGCTATTCTTTACTGCCGGGCTCTTTATGAATGCTTCTTTTGATAAAAATCAGAAACAGGAAATTGATAAAGAAACATTCATGAGTACACTGTCCTCAAAGCAGAAATTGATCAATGCTCATTTGTCGGATATTACCAGTGAAATTTCTGAGGCGGGTTTGGAGGAAATTGGATCTACCTTCTATCCCAATTATTCAAATCTGTTTCAATCCCAGGGTCTGGCATTCTATGTATTTTCTGAAAACCAGCTTCAATATTGGAATACCAATACGGTACCGGTAAATTCCCTTGATTCTGTCCGGGATCATAGTGTTAATCAACTTGGGAACGGTTGGTATTATATACGTGAGGAGCAAACCGATTCATTCCGTGTCGTGGGTATTGGACTATTGAAAAAGAATTACTCTTATGAAAATCGTTATTTGAAGAGTGCATTTCAGGAAGATTTTACACTTCCGGCGGCTGTGGAGATTGTGAAAGATCCTGATCAGGGGATTGAAATCAGGGGGGAAGACGGCCAATATCTTTTTTCACTTCACCCTTCAAGATTTGAAAGAGGAGCTTCTTTTATGTATTACTTGTCGGTCGGTTTACTTCTTGCTGCTTTTGTTTTTATGTTTTTGTTTATCGGGCGGCTATTCCGGCAAACTGTAGTTTATAGAAAAAGGCTGTGGCTTTTTATAATGGTAGTTGTTTTCCTGGGAGTGATTCGTTTTTTTTCCGTTCAATTCCAGTTTCCTGACAACCTTTATCAATTGCAGGTTTTTGATCCTTCATTTTATGCTTCTTCTGCCATTATTCCCAATTTAGGGGATCTTCTGTTGCATTTGGTTTGCCTTTGGTTTGTAGTTTGGCTGGCAACCCGTTATTTAAGACCGGTTGACGGTATGAAAAAATATTCAAAATCATCCGCTGTAGGAGTTTCAATGATATGTTCATTAATAAATATCGCTTTTTTTGCATTGATCTGGTATCTTTTTCATTCATTGATATTTAATTCCAGTTTTTCCTTTGATTTTCACCG
>JBNJFN010000022.1:0-21263 GCA_051746885.1 Bacteroidota bacterium
AGCGGTTATGCCCGGTATCTGACTGACGGCCGACATGGCAAAGAAAGCGGCTGCAACCGTGAATAAAGTCCGGATATTTAAAAATGTTTTCTTTCTCATTAAGATAGAATTTTAGACATTAATTTTTTGCCGTCCAGCTGGAGACGGGCAAAAAACAAAAAACAATTATAAAATTCTGATTTTTAGTGCAATCAAAAAAATTAATTTATTAATCAATCACTACATGTCAAACCTGGCAAGCATTTCTACAAAAGCCCCCTGGAACAATATATCTCCATTTTGATCCGGATTCTCGAAGCTCCGTCCACTCAAATTGTATTTCAGTAGTCCTGTATTAGAGTCCACAGCATATTTCAATCCATGTTCTAATGAATTTCTAATGGCATTCATGTAAACACTATTCTTTTCCACCTGCTCCAGTTCAATGAATCCCCGAACCATTACCGCATTAAACCAGACATGGCCATCCTTTATAATTGGGAATTCCTCTTCCGAAAAATCTGAAACAAAATTCCTATCGAAAAATTCATTGAAGCAAGCTTCAGCTAATAATGTTGCATCATTTAAATACTGATCATTCTCAGTCGCATTGTATAACAGAACGCCAGCTTGTAGCATTTGTCCGGAATTATAGGAAAATTTCCATGTTTCAACTGTTCCGTCCAATTTCATATTATCCCAGTAAAGATTGTCTTCCGGGTCTTGAAGATTATTTTTCACCCAGGTATATATCTCTTTACCCTTATCTAAATATGTTTGGTTGTCAGTGGCTTCATATAACTTCGCGGCTAGTACAACTGCAGGGGCATTGGAACAAGTATTCTTAGAATTTTTGGGTGCTTCCTTCCAATAAATTCCACCTCCCAGAACATCATCGTGGCCAGTCATTACAAAATCCCAGACTATTTTTGCATAGTCAAGGTACCACTCGTCTTTAGTAAGCATATACAAGTCTACTAAATCAATGCCAACCCAGATCGCATCATCGTATAAACGTTCATCATGACTATTTACAAAACATGCAAATCCAATAGGATTTCTGTTTGGTGTATAGTATTGCAAAAGGGCCGTCTTTAATTTTTCTTCATATTTTTCAAAAAAATCCGGACTAGGTGAACTATGAGCAACGGCATTAAATGCTGACAATACACCACCAAACCCCCACAAATAGGCATGGACGTCATACTGAGGAGAAGTGGGCTCTTGAGGCGATCCTAAAGGGTTGGGATAATTTCCATATAAGAGATTTACCTTATCGCTCCAATAATTGCTGAATATTTGATCGAAATGAACTTCAGCCTTAGATTTGGTATCTGTTTCTTCTTTTTCTTCCTTTTCTTCTTCTTTTGGATCTTCTTGATTTACCGACTCTTCATCAGAGCTACAAGAACATAAAAATATAAAGCTCAGTGATAATAAAAAAAATAATTTCTTCATACATAAAGCATTTGGTAAATGTCAATAAGAGCATATGCTGTGTTAATCAAAAACCAACATGTTTCATGATCACGCAGAATTGCTCACGGGAGCATTATCATCGAAAACCTTTTTTGATCTTCCACTTTAGGATTCGGTCTTCTTAGAAAAAATTTTTACAGATAAAAATTTTAATCCAGCAATCAATACTACAAACTGACCAGCAAAATATTCTGCATAATTCTGTTTGTTGAAGGTGCAGGGTTGTGTAGGTAAAAAGAGATCGTCCGGACAACAAATCTATCGTCAGAAGTTGTCCAAACGACCTCTATTTAAAAATACAAACCAACATTAATCAATTATTCTCCCCAAAACGGGTTCTGAACCAGATTCGGATTTTTATCCATTTCTGATTGTGGCACAGGGAACCAATAATTCTTTTTGCTAAATTCCCTTTCCTGGTATGATGTTCTTTGGAAATAAGCATTGGGATTATTGGGATCATCACTATATTCTGTTCCATAAAAATTCATTCCATAAAATTCACGATCCAGCTTTTCTTCAGCCAGTTTCCAACGACGCAAATCACGAAAACGATGTCCCTCATTATTTAATTCGACCCGTCTTTCCTGACGAATAGCCTCTCTCATTTCATCCTGACTCATTCCCTCGGGTAATCCTGGTATTCCAGCGCGTTCCCTTATTTTATTTATGTAGAACAAGATATCCGAATTTCCAGGATCTACTTCATTTAAGGCCTCAGCATAATTCAGATAAGCTTCTCCCAAACGATATAAAATACCAGGACGATATGGATCAGTACCTGTGCGAGGATTGTGATCAGGATGCACTTTCTTTCTTACCAAATATCCACTCTCAGGCGCATCATGAGTAGGTCCGCCATCCCATTCTCCATGCATAAAACGAGTGGTACGTCCTTCGCGACGATGCCATGCCCGATTATATAACACGGAAACATAAAAGCGAGGCTCCCGGTTTACATACATATTGTAGGTATCAGGGAGGGTTACCTGTCCTTCTTTTCCGGGTTCATCACCCTGAACCTCAATCCATTCTGTATTTCTAAATTCCGAATCATCGGAAAATCCGGTTTCGGAATAACCGGAATTGGGATCATCTATGGGCAATCCGTTTTCCATAAAAAAGGCATCCACCAAAGACTGGGTAACACCCAATCCACCATTTCCGCCGGTACCGCGAGGCTGAGCATGTTTGTCATATTCCCACGTGTTACAATCCGGCCGGGCAAATAATATTTCCTTATTTCCTTCGGATGCCTTGGTGAACATCATATCCTGATAAGATAAAAAGGGATCAATAGTTCCATCAGTATTATATTCATAATAAAGGTCATGACCAGCTTCATGTGCTGCATCGATTAATTTTTCTGTAGCGTCTTTTGCCCTGACCCATTTTTCTGGATCATAAGTCGTATTAAACAAAGGCTCACCTTCATGATTGACATGACCTTCATAATCAGTATTGCCATTTACTAAGGGGCTGGCAGCAAATAACAACATCCGGGACCTTACGGCATGACACATGATCGAAGTGGCTCTACCAAACTTACTATTGTCAGTATAAGAAGCAGGCAATTTAGTCGATAATTCAAGTAACTCCTGATCAATCCAGTCCACAATTTCATCAAAAGGCGTTTGCCCTTTCATCAATTCCGCTTCGGAAGCATCAGCTGGAGTAATCGTTGATGGATTAAAAGGTACGGGCCCGTATGCTTCAATCAATAACCAATAATAATAGGCGATTAGAAAACGAGCTTCATACTTCATGTTTTCAACGTCTTTGGGAGTTACATCCTGAGACGAATTAGGCTTAACATTATCGATAAAAATTAACGCAGACCGAATTCGACGTGGCAAATCCTCCCAATAATTTGGGTCCCAACCTGATGTCGGGTTCCAATTTCCTTTTTGCTTACTAATTACATCCCAGCCAAACTGCTCCCATCCGGTAGACGGGGCCATGTCATCAGACAAAGGATCGTATCCGATATGCCTGGCATATCCCCAATATGGATCGGGAATCTTTGAATAAATTCCAGCGAGCCAATCCTCGGTACGAGTCTTGTCATCAAAAACCATTTCTAAAGTCAATAAATCTTCTGGTCGTTTGTCCAGAAAATCATCTTCCTCACAAGAGGTAAAGCTCAACAAAAGAGCAAATAATATAATATATTTCAAACTATTCATATTCCTATAATATTTTGTATAAATTAAAAACGAATATTAGCACCAAAAGAAATTGATTTCATAATTGGATAACGGAACCCGGTATTAGTACCACCTTCCGGATCCCATAAATCAAAATCAGAGAAGGTCATAATATTGTCACCACGAACAAACAAACGAGCACTTTTCATCGCAGCTCTACTGATCAATTGCTCTGGTAAACTGTAACCCAATTCTACGTTTTTGACTCTCAACATACTCATATCACGTAGCCACCAATCAGACTGCTGAGTGTTATTTGAATGTACATAATCTGCCAATCGTGGCCAAAAAACATCCTGCTGAGGATCATCAACAGTCCAACGGTCATCTACATTGGAGTAAAAGTTCCCAAGAGCGCCGCCCCCTGATCCAGGGATAAAATAGGAGGTTCCATCACCAATCATCCGATACGTTTCAGCGTTACCCTGCAAAAAGAAACCAAAATCCAAATCTTTATACTGCAAATTGGCACCAAAACCATAAACGATTTTCGGATCCTCAGTCCCTCCGATGGCGGTCCTGTCAAGATCATTAATCACTCCATCTTCGTTAATATCTTTGTACTTAATGTCACCAGGACGCACAGGCCCATAAGTATGGGAAGGCACTTCTGACGCCAATGTTCCTTCTTCAACATTGCTAAAATCATCCTCGGTAAACAATCCATCTGAAACAAGTCCAAAGAACTGTCCTACAGAATGACCTGTTGATGAACGATGGGTCCCTACAACAGTTGCCGGTTCATCCTGCTCAATAATTTCATTTTCGGCATATGTGAAAGTACCTCGTGCTGACACAGAAAGATCGTTAGTAATTTGTTGGTTGACATCCAAAACAATATCAATTCCTTCATTATCAACCTTACCATAATTGGCCCAGGGCGTATTGACAAATCCACTCGAGGCAGGAATTGTTTGGCGTTGCATAAAAATATCCCGACGTTGTTCTTTAAACAGATCCACCTGCAAATCAACAGCATTCCACAGTCCCAGCTCAACTCCAATATTAGTTTTAGCTACTGTTTCCCATGTTAAGTTAGGAACTCCATAATCACCTTCCCAGCGACCAGCTCGGGAATAGTCGTTATCAACGCCCCATGTATAGCCATCAGTATCTCCAATTGTAGTAATATATGCGAACCGTCGTCCACCAATATCATCATTACCAACAAGTCCATGAGAAAGCCTGAACTTAATGTTTGAGAAAGTGGAAGATAAAGAACTCATGAATTCTTCTTCACTCATAACCCAACCCAAGGCTACAGAGGGGAAAAAACCAAACCGGTTTCCTTTTGCAAAATTTTCGGAGCCGTTATATCCAAAATTAAATTCTGCAATATATTTACGCGCAAAAGAATAAGAAGCTCGACCAGCAAGACCTTGATCACGGTAAGGTAACCTATCACCAATATCATTATGGCGTTTATTATATAATAACAGACCATCAATATAATGCTCACCAAAATTTTGACTGTAAACAAGACTACCTTCGATATATGTACTTCTATTCCCCCACTCAGAGTCTGTAGAATAATCAAGAAATTCCTGTCCGTATCGATAGACAGAAGTTTCAAGCTCTCCCCTCTCATTCCGTCCGGTAGCTGGCAAATAATACTCGGGCTCTTTACTTCTTGCTACACTATTCGCAGAATACCTGTCAAACGAAAATTTAAAATTCGTTTCTAATCCGGGAAGGATAAAGTCTAAATCTTGCGTGACTTCAAACAAGGATTCAATCTTACTTGCCGAATTAGATTCGTACCCCGTTTGCGTTGCCAAAGCCCAAGGATTAACGCGTTCCGGAACGACTGGTATCTCTCCGTTTGAATATTGAGGAGGATGCACATGAGGCGGGGTTTCCATGGCTGTAGAAAACAGATAATCTATTGATTGTGGAGGACCATTCCGGTCTTGTAAATAACCTCCTATGTTGACACGTAGAAGTGTTGTTGGAGTTAAATCCAGATCCACATTTGAACGTAAATTGTATTTATCCAATCCCACGGATGAGTCCCATTCCTTTCTTGTATCACGACCAAGAATTCCTTCTTCACCAAAATACGAGCCAACAATCGCATAACGCAACATCTCAGTACCGCCGGAAGCAGTTAGGTTAAAATGATCACTTGTGCCGTAATTACGGGTTATTTCATCAAGCCAATTCACATCAGGATATAAATCTTTATCATAACCACTTCGAATTTTATCAATGCGGTCTTGCTCATAAGGCATTGATGATTTTCCTTCCTCTTCAGCAATGCTATTCAGAAGCTCAAGATAATCAGGTGCTCCAAGAAAATCCGGAAGTTTTACCGGTTGAGTAAAGCTTTTCTCATAACGAACTTCAATAGAAGGGGCTCCAACTTCGCCACGTTTGGTGTTAACCAATATAACTCCATTGGCACCTCTTACACCATACACAGCACTTGCCGATGCATCCTTCAAAATAGAAAAAGACTCTATTTCTGCCGGATCAATATCATCAAGGGTTCGCTCAACACCATCAACAAGAACCAATGGAGAGCGATCGCCTGCAAATGTGGAAATGCCCCGAATCCAGAATTGAGACCCGTCATATCCGGGCTCACCCGACCGCTGAACAGCAAGAACACCAGACAACTTTCCAGCAAGATTATTACTTAAAGCACGGGATGATTGAGACTGCAATTTATTTGGTTCTATAGAAGATATAGAACCTACAACAGACTGCCTTTCCTGGCTTCCGTAACCGACAATAACCACTTCATCCAGTCCTTCGACCTCTTCTTCCATCGTGATATTAATTCGAGATTGATCTTCAACCTCAACTTCTTGGTCTTTCATCCCAATAAAAGAAAATACTAATACATCTCCAGTACCAACATTTTCGAGACTATATTCACCATCTTCATTGGTAATGGTTCCCCTGGTCGTATTTTTAACCGTAATAGACACTCCGGGAACAGGATTCCCATCCTGATCAACGACTTTTCCGCTTACAACTCTTTCGTCCTGCTGAAAGTTTGTTTCAGTCTGAACATTATTGAAATCGGTGTTGAGTTTCATATTCTGGTCATAGGAGCCTTCAGCAAATAGCTGTCCCATACCGAGTAAAAGCAGAAATAGAGTAATGCACATAGTTTGGAAAATTTTGTTCAGGACGTGCCAGTCCCTCTTTCCCATGTCAGGAATTTTTTTCATAGTTTTATTTTGTTTTAAGATGAAACATTCATTTTGGGGACAAGAAAATTGCCGCTTTCTTGTCCCCTTTTTAATGCTTTGTTAAAAGGTTTTTTAGTTTGTGTTGAAAGGAGATTTCATAGTTCTTGTTTGGTTAAACAATTTTACTCACTTTGGATTATTTCCTTCCTCTGCGAGAAACTGCTTTCGCTGACATTTTTGGTTATCAATTAGAAACCGAGTGTTTGAGGCGACGCTACAAACGAGCACCCCAAAGGCTTATCACTCTGCTTCAAAGAAATCAATCTCCATTGTATGTAGATTAAGCTCCAGCGTGTAAGTTCCGCTTGTACCGCTGGGAAGCTGCCATTTCTTATCGTCAGTCTCATCAAGTGTTGCACCCTGTTCGTTCTCATCGAAAGGATTGGCATAGACTATTTCTGCAAAGATTTGATCTCCCCAGTCTGGAGTACCAACAAATTTAAACGCATTTTCTCCATTATCTGGATCATAAGCGAACTCTCCGGTATAGCTGATAACTTCAGGACGATTAATTAAATCCTTTCGTGTCAATTGACAATTCTGAAGAGCCATTCCAGCATCCCAACCAGCATCAACAACAACATCTCCAACCACACCAATTTCTCCTGAAGGCGGGTCATAAACATCCAAAAATTTCAAGGACATATCCTCCATGTTAACAGTCATAACATAGGTAGCAGTTTCACTAACTTGAAACATTTCGCCTCCTTCATCCTTACGCTCTAATGTTGTGGCATCGGCGCCTTTGCCGTAAGCAGGCCAGAGATCGTCTTCGCTTCGAATAAACCGGAATTCAGTACCTGCTTCAAATTCATCCTTCATGTAGAAAACATCTGTACCAGCTTCTGCTTCATCCAGGGCAGTAACAGTTTCTTCTCCATCTTGGGAAGTGACAAGGAAAAGACGATTTATAGGTGTTGCATCAATTGTTGCTTCTAAGCTGTTCAGATCAATTGTTATATCATAATAGCCCAGACCTTCTGCTGTAAAACGGTCGCCTTCTCCGGTCTCGGAATACTCTAATGATGTCTCGGAATCACCTTTCATATATGAAGGAAAGCCATTTTCTATATTTCTCACAAACCAAAATTCACTGTTATTCAGTTCTCCCTCCCAGGTATAGACTTCATCATCTACCATCTCCATTTGGATGTTTCGTCTTTGATCATCCGAGGAAACGGCCAAAAACATCTTGTCTGAAGAATCATATCCAACAAGATTAAAGGTCGTTGTTGAAATTTCAGGTTTCATGTACTTAGGGGATTCTTCAACAGCAGCAATTAATTCAGCTTCTACAGGAACCGCCACCCCAGGTGTGATTCCCCAGGCATCCAACAGGTTGTTTAATTCCCCAACAGTCCAGGTCATTGAAGTAGTATCTTTTCCAAGGGTAATCAATTCACTTTTCAGGTCTTTCATGTTGGCATGACCGAGTCTGAATTTATACACCACTTCCGTATCAGGACCCCGATCGGCAGCTTTGTCCCAGTTAAAAGTAATTGCGTCCTCGTCCTCCTGCGGTCTTTGTAAAACTACGCTGTCAGAAGATGCGGTGATATTCATTTGATCTGGTGGACTCTCTAATGTAAAATACTCATTATCTTCATCTAGGCTACAACCAACCATCAATAAAGAAATCATAAATGGCAGAAATGCTTGTTTAATCATCTTGTTCATAATTTCTAATTTTAAAGTGAAAAATTATTATTTAAAATATGGCCTTTCGGCAGACAGAGAGGGACTACCATTATTAATAACCGGCCATCCATCAACCCATTCTACTTGATCCAGAAGTACAACTCTTCCTTTATCAGGATTGTCTACATCATATCCATGATAGAAAATCCAATCATCACCTGCATCATCTTGAACGATCTCGGAGCAGTGTCCATTTCCAACAAATTGATCATTCGAGTCTACAACGATTTCATAACCATTATCCATCATATCGACACCATCCTTATCGACATAAGGGCCAAACAAAGAGGTAGAACGTCCCACAACAAGTTTATAGGTACTGTTCACTCCTTCACAACATGAACCGATAGAAGCAAACAAATAATAGTAATCATCTTTTTTATGAATGTATATTGCTTCGAAGGCATCACCGGCTATCTGCTGCTTTTCGGCCCCATGCTTTAAGCCAAGCCCATCATCTTTCAATTCAATGGCATAAAGCCCAAAAAAACTACCCCAGAATAGGTATTTCTTCCCATCTTCTTCCATATAAAAAGGGTCTATGGAATTGTGTACACCTATTTCATTGCTGCGAAATAATTTTCCTTTATCAATAAAAGGACCTTCCGGTCTCGACGCTATAGCGGCTCCTATGCCGCAGGTTTCCCCGCCCCCCCAAACTGACATAGAATAATAGAGTACATACTGGCCATTAATGAAATTTATATCAGGGGCCCATAGTCCACCATCAGGTTCAAAGGTGGGACGGGTATCCTCAGAAAAAGCAGTACCTACAAATTGCCAATTCACCAGATCTTCCGATTTGGAAATTGGTGTATTTCTAGTATCCTCTGTTGCATACAAATAAAAATATCCATTTCGCCCCTTTATAATTGTAGGATCCGGCATACTCCTATTATAGACGGGATTTGTATAAGTGGAATCCTGGTCTTTTTCAATTTCTTCTACAGGGTCATCTTTGTCTCCGCAACTATATATAGCACCTAATGTGCAAGCGAAAAAAAAGACTAAATACATTTTTTTCATAATTATTAAAAATTATTTTGCAGTGGTAAAATTCAATATTTCCCGGTTTATTTCCTAGATAAATAAAAAGCTTTTCCTTTTTCAAATATTGTTAACAAATGTAATTTGTGCATTTTTAACCAATTGTAACATTCTTGTCATTTACATGTAATTTTCTTCCAATCCCCGATTGGCGCTAAAACTCTCCCTTATTTTTCATGAATATAAACGAAACGCTTTTATGGCAATGCCCCTGTTATTTGCATGCTTTTTTCTGTCATTTGCATGTAATTTTCTTCCACCAGGCCATTCGAGCCAAAGTTTTCTCCCTTTCTACTTTATTAAAATAAGACGCTTTTCTTATCTTGGTCACCGATAAATTTAGGAGGTTGATGTAATGTTTTCCTTTCTTTGTATTTTTTTCTGGACAAGTAAAAATTCGAGCAGATTAAATTTACACATGTCAGAATGTCAAACATTCAGCCTGAAAATCGAATGCAGAACCAAATAGTGACGTAGCAGACTATAAGATCAACAGCATAACAAATGAATATTCGAATTAAAAATCCCTTTCTCATTGTTGTTATATATATAACACTTCTTTTCTTTTACACTCCAGATGCATCCGGGGACGAAAATCCTTATTTTACTCATTTAGGAGCTGAGGACGGGTTGCCCCAGAACACGGTAAATTGTATCCTTCAGGACAATCGAGGCTTTATGTGGTTTGGAACAAAGGATGGACTTTCGAGGTATGATGGAGTTCATTTCAAGAATTACAGGCATAACAAAAATGATTCAAATAGCATTGGCAATAATTATATCCGCTCGCTTTTTCAGGATGATGATGATAAGATCTGGATTGGCACTGACAGGGGAGCTTATATTTATCATCCAGAGAAGGATGCTTTTGAATATTTCGGAGTTAGCACAGAAAACGGGATCAAAATAGAAAAAGAAGTCAATGATATCAAACAAGACCAAAATGGAGTATACTGGTTTGCTGTTGATTGGCAAGGCATATTTTCATACGATCCCCAAAAAGAAGAGCTCCTGTTCTATGAGCTAAATGCAGTAGTAAATGCCTGGTGCATTTATGTTGACAAAGAAAATAAAGTTTGGATCGGGACCCATGGAGGGGGGCTCAATTATTTCAATAGAGAAAAACAGCAATTTGAGAAAGCCAATTATTCATCGTCTGAACCATTGGTTAACAATAACGATGATATATATCAAATATTCCAGGACAATTACAATGACCTTATAATAACAACAGCCAATAATGGCGTAAAAAGGCTCAACCTGGTCACGAATAAAATGCAACCATTTTTGCCTGATCAAAACTACCCATCATTGTTTGTCAGAGATGTGATCCGAAAATCGGATGACGAATTATGGTTTGCAACCGGAGGAGGAGTCTGTATATATAACATTCCCAAGAAAGATGTTCAGTTTCTAAAACATAGTCATTATGACCCCTATTCCCTTTCAGATAATGCAACCTATTCAATTTATAAGGACCGGGAAGACGGCGTATGGGTTGGGACCTATTTTGGCGGAGTCAATTACTATCCTTACCAATATACCCCATTTAACAATTACTACCCCATACCGGATAAAGCAGACTCCCTAACGTTAATTGGACGGAGAATAAGAGAGTTCCAACTGGCAGATGATGGGTCGATATGGATCGGGTCAGAAGATGGGGGATTGAGCTTATTTGATCCGACAACCGAAACTTTTGAACATTTTTTACCAGACGGAGAACCGGGAAGTATATCCTATAATAACATTCATGGATTGCTTATTGATGAGGAAAAGTTATGGATCGGTACTTACAACCACGGATTGGAAGTAATGGACCTGAAAACAAAAAAAATAACTAAACGCTACGAGGAAACCGATGAAGAAAATTCTATTCCCGACAATAGCGTATTCTCAATATATAAAGATCATTCTGACCGGGTATGGATTGGTACACTTTATGGTTTATGTTACTATAATCCGGAAAGCGATGACTTTACCAGAGTCGAGGCATTGGGAGATAATTTCATCAACGATATTTTTCAGACAAAGGATGGTATGATTTGGGTCGCTACCTTAGGAAAAGGTTTGTTCAGATTTAGCCCCGGCAATGAGGAATGGACCACCTTCACTAGTGACCCTGATGATTCTACAAGCCTTCCACACAATAAAATCATTTCACTTTATGAAGACAGCCAGTCAACTTTATGGATAGGAACTGAAGGCGGAGGTCTGTGCAAATACAATCCAAAAGATGAAAGTTTTACTTCTTTTACCACCAATGAAGGCCTGCCAAATAATGTTGTATATAAAATTATTGAGGATGACGATTCAAACATCTGGTTTACTACAAATCAGGGAATTGCATGCATGGATATCAACAATTACTCCATAAAGGAATATACGAAAAGCGATGGATTGCTAAATAATCAATTCAATTATAAATCAGGCATTAAAGATGAAAATGGAGTGATTTATTTTGGTGGTCTGGATGGTTTTGTAGCATTTGATCCCGCGTCATTTATTTCGAACGATACACCTCCCCCTGTCCAAATCGTACAGTTTGAATTGTTCAACAACATAATAAAGCCTGCTGAAAGTGGCTCCCCACTAAAAAAAGCCATTGAAGCCACAAACAAAATTGAATTAAAGCATAATCAATCTACATTTAGCTTTAGCTTTGCAGCTCTCAGTTATGTAGCACCAGAAAAAAATCAATACGCATACATGCTTGAAGGGTTTGATGATGACTGGATACACATAGACGAGCTACAAAAAGCAAGCTATTCAAATATCCCCCCGGGTAAATATACTTTCAAAGTAAAAGCTTCTAATAATAATGGGGTATGGAGCAACAATGCGGCAACAATTAAAATCCATATTCTTCCCCCATTCTACCTGACAACAGGCGCCTATATATTTTATATTGTTGCTTTCTTGTTAATTATAACCTTACTTTACGTTGCTTACCAAAAACGAAATCGCAAAAAGAACAAACGGCGGCAGGAGATTTTTGAAACTAAAAAATCGAGAGAAATTAACGACGCTAAAATCGCATTTTTCACAAACATAACCCATGAAATCAGAACCCCCTTAAGCCTTATAAAAGGACCTCTGGAGTATATCATTAAAGAAAAGATCTCCCAAGCAGAGAGGGATGAATATTTAAAAGTAATTGAGCGAAACACCAATCGATTATTAGATCTTAGCAATCAACTATTAGACTACAGAAAAACTGAACAAGAGGGGTTTCGTTTAAATTTTACTGAGGAAAATATTCCGACCTTAATTAATGAAATTTACTCACAGTTTAAAGCAACAGCAGATAGCCGACAATTAAAAATCGAAATGGTTCTGCCATCCGAAGATTTCCACGCGGATGTTGACAAAGAAGCTTTAACAAAAATATTGAGCAATTTATTAAATAATGCCATAAAATTTGCCAAATCAACAATCGAACTGAACCTGAAAAAAGCAACTGACTCATTTCAAATCATAATTTGCAACGATGGGGTCAAAATTGAAGGCGATTTATGTGACCGAATTTTTGAACCTTTCTATCAAACAGAAAGCAAAAATAATGAAAATGTCGTATCCGGAACCGGATTAGGATTGCCTTTGGCTCGTTCTTTGGCAGAACTACATGACGGAAATCTCCGGTGTATAGATTTGGATGATCAATTCAACTGCTTTCAACTGACATTGCCAATCGCTCAAACAAATTCAGTTAAACTAAAACAAAACAAAACCCAAAACCCTATACCTGAATCCTCAACAACGAATGATAGGATTGAAAAGCTAACAAAATCTTCGCTACTGATAGTTGAAGATGATGAGGATTTGAGAATGTTCTTATACAATCAGCTTAAACACCACTACACCGCACATAGAGCGACAAACGGTGCAGAAGCTTTAGCGAAACTCAAAGACAACCAAATTGATATCATTATCACGGACGTTTTAATGCCAAAAATGGATGGGTTTCAATTTTGTAAAGAAGTCAAATCCAATCTGGATTACAGTCACATCCCCATAATCCTTTTAACGGTAAAAAATGATTTAAGGTCGAAAATTGAAGGGTTAGATGCAGGAGCTGATGCCTATGTTGAAAAACCCTTTTCAATGGATCATATCCTGGCTCAATTATCCAATCTTCTGACCAATCGGAACAAATTAAAAGAAGCCTATATTAGCACCCCTTCTGTGAAAATAAAAAGCATTGCCCCAACCAAAGCAGATGAAGACTTTTTAAAGAATGTAACCGAAGTCATCAACAAAAACATTTCAGACACCCAGTTCAACGTTGACACCCTGGCCAATGAAGTCAACATGAGCCGATCAAGCCTCCACAGAAAAATAAAAGGAGTATCTGAATTAACCCCCAATGAACTTATTTTATTGGTAAAACTAAAAAAAGCGGCTAAATATATCCAGGAAGGAACCAGAGTTAATGAGGTTTGTTTCCTGGTCGGATTCAACTCTCCCTCTTATTTTTCAAAAGCTTTTAAGAAACAATTTGGAGTCTCCCCAACAGAATGGACTTAGTTATGTTTCTTTTAAAAAACTTAATTTAAGACATTTGATATACAAAGAACCATAAAACGAGTCTTAGGAAAATGTTTTGGAAGAATTTTACACAGAATTGAACGAAACCAGACAGGTACTTTTGTTTTTTTGCGATTAAGTTTGTTCTCCTGTCTTACCAGGATACAATTCGAAAAAAATGAATTTGAGGCTGAATTATTCTCTATCAAAGTATACGAAGCAAAATGCAAAAACAAAAGAAATAGTGACAAGACAAGCACAGGGGACAATGACACTACCTTACCATATAAGAAAAAACTACGTGTTTACAATACACACCAATAGCCTTGATAATCGACATATAGTTTTTACCAACAACCTGCATGTCAGTGTAAATAGCCAGTGCACTGTGTAAAAGGTTTTCAAATAATAAAAAAGCTACTTCGTTAGAAGAATTAAATTAGACCAAAAAATCTCATTTCATATTTCAGACAACCAATACCGCTATGAACCAACACTTTAAAAGAACAAGTATCTTATTGCCTCTTTTACTTCTTTTTCTATTCGGGATTCGGGGACAGGAAAATCCAGTCGCCGACCCTGACGCAATAGTAACATCAGGAAATATGAGATTTACTGTTTTGACGCCCGAAATGATACGAATAGAATGGAGCGATACGAAACAGTTTGAAGACAGGGCTTCCTTTACTGTAGTCAACCGAGATTTACCTGTACCCTCCTATACAACAGAAAAGAAAGATGGTTTCCTATATATAAAAACAGAAAAAATAGAATTACGTTACAAAGAAAATTCTTACCCAATCACCACCCCGGCAAGCTCCAAAAACCTAAAAATCACATTTGAACTAAATGGTACGTCAACCACTTGGTACCCGGGAAAACCCGATCCATTTAACTTAAAAGGAACATTACGCACGCTTGATCATTCAAGTGGCGACAACCTGAGAGGAGATATGGAAGATGGTCTGTTATCCCGCTCAGGCTGGGCCCTGATAGATGAATATAAACCTAATGGAGATAACAGCAAAAGTTTATTATTCGAAGACCAGGGAGGAGCATTCGACTGGGTTGCCCCACGCAACCCGGACAACAAAATCGATTGGTACTTCATGGCTTACGGCCATGATTATAAGAAGGCCTTGCGAGACTACACAAAGGTAGGCGGAAAACAGCCAATGCCACCACTCTATTCATTGGGCTATTGGTACTCTAAATATGAAGAATATTCAGAGCAGGACTTTAAGAATCTCGTCAACGTCATGCAAGAAAAAGATATCCCCATCGACGTAATGGTCATAGATATGGATTGGCATAAAGAAGGCTGGACAGGATGGAGTTGGAACAGGGATCTGTTTCCAGATCCTCAGGGATTCATAGAATGGCTTCATGAAAACAACTTAAAAACGACCCTCAACCTTCATCCGGCAGACGGAATTGGAACGCATGAAGATAACTATGAGGCATTAGCCAATGAACTTAACCACCCGACCAATGAAACCATAAAATGGAACATTGAGAACCAAACCTTCTATGAAAGTTTCTTTAAGCATATTATGCGGCCTCATGAAAATATTGGTGTCGATTTCTGGTGGCTCGATTGGCAGCAATGGCTGCTGGCTCCGGAAATGGAAAATTTAGGGAACACATTTTGGTTAAACTATGTTTTCTATAATGACATGAAAGTCAACAGACCTGACCGTCGTCCAATGATTTTTCACCGGTGGGGAGGCCTGGGTAATCATCGCTATCCGATTGGATTCTCAGGTGATACCTGGTCCACCTTTCCAACCCTGGCCTTTCAGATCTATTTTAACTCCACAGCTTCCAATGTGGCCTATGGGTATTGGAGCCATGACCTGGGAGGTCATCAGGGTGGCACAAGCGACCCTGAATTATTCCTCCGCTGGATACAATTTGGGGTTTTCTCCCCAATTACAAGGACGCATGGCACAAAGGCAGAGCATATTGAACGACGCATCTGGAAATACCCGAATTTTGAGGAAATGAGGGATGCCCTAAAATTCCGGTATGCCATGATACCTTACATATATACTTATTCCAGAGAGGCATACGATACTGGTTTATCGCTCTGTCGACCTCTGTATTACGACTCCCCTGAGGCTAATGAAGCCTATAAACAGGAAACGACTTATATGTTTGGTGACGAGATTTTAGTATCGCCAATTGCCACAGCCTCTAAAAACCAAATTGGAACATCCACAAAAAACATCTGGTTCCCTGAAGGAGAGTGGGTTGAAGCAGAAACTGGAACTGTTCTTGAAGGAAACCAGGATTATTTAAGAAGTTTTGCTCAAAATGAAATCCCTTTCTTCTACAGTAGTGGAGCAATTATTCCAATGTATCCGGACATAAACCACCTGAAAGAAAGACCAGACACCCTTGTTGTACAGTTTATCCCGGGAGAATCGGGTACATTTAACTATTACGAAGATGATGGAGATAATGAGAACTATAAAGATGGGAATTTTACCACAACGAAAATAGAGCAAAAAACAAACGATCAACAAGGTGAATATACGATTTATGGGCGTCAAGGCTCCTTTGAGAATATGCCTGCCGAAAGGAGTTATGAGCTTCGACTGCTGTCAAAACTACCAGCCCAAAAAGTTGTTGTGGACGGAAATGTTTATCCCTACTCTTCAAGCCCCCAAAAAGGGCATTGGACCTATGATGGAAAACAAATGGCAATTGTTATCAACCTACCCCCGAAAGATTGTAATACCAATATCAAGGTTCATGTAGATTATGATGACAAACAGGCAGAATCGGAAAGCTTAATAGCAGGAAAAATGGGGCAAATGGCAAGGATGGCCCAATGCCACGACTCCATAAACGAGATAATAGAAGATCAGATGCCCGATTTGTTCACAGAATTGGCTATCACATCAACCCGAATCACAGAAAATCCTCAGAACACAATCGCTATATTAGAAGACTTTGAAGAGAATCTGGAGTCATCTTTCGACCTTTTAATGGACGTGGAAAATGCACCCGTTAAAGAGATTAAGGAATGGAAGGAATTTATCATGGGGATTAAGGATGCCGATTCTCAATCTGATTACGGAGGGTCTGAAAAAAATGAGGCAATAGGTTCCAATCCGGACGGTTCCAATCTTTGGATAACGGGTTCAGCAATTCCGGACACCACAGTCATCCTAAAAGAAGATCCGACCCAAATTGCCGGCTATTTTCGCTATCATGGTGAACTTCAAACAGGTGAATTCAAAATAATGAATACGCCAACCATTCAGAGCAATACAAAATTTTATGTTCCCGTTATAGAGGATGCCAACGCTGCAGGAAATTACTCTATGCAAACAACCACGGATGAAAATATGCCGGGGTGGAATGTAACCATACCTGATAAATATTATAAAATAAAGATTAATACGCTGGCTAATACCTTAAACGGAGAGATCTTTAAGGCGAGAGAGGATCTTTTTATGGTAGGCGGGGCAACAGAAGCCGGGTGGGATTCAGGAAATTCAATTCGCTTAAAAAAGGATTTGAACAATCCGAATTTGTTTATCTTCTCGGGCAACTTAAAAATAGCAGACACAGGGGGGGATAGAAATATGTTTAAGCTATTGGGGCAAAAAGACTGGGACCCGGTGTCTTTCCATCCCAAAACACAAAACAAATCAATTCTGGAGTCAAAATACATCTATGAAAACCTTCAGGGGGACCACAAATGGTCTATTGATTCCCAGAAACAAGGTCATTATGTTATCAAAGTCGATTTACTAGAAGAGACTATCGATGCAAAGTACACAGACGGCTTTTTATATGCATTATACATTAATGGCGTTGATTGGGAAAACATAGATGAAATCTATCCCATAGATTGCAGTAATCCAGATGACCCCCTGCAAATTGAGATCATACCTATCGAAGGAAAAACTGTTGATATAGGATCCTCTATTGAATTTAAACCAACTGAGCGGGGTATAAATGAACTGGAATTCTCAATCATCTCACAAGACGGGGCTACTCAAAAAAAATATAAACTAAAGGTTAGCAAACCATTAAAATTTGACAACCTGGTAACTCAAAAATGGAACAATACATTAACAGTCAACAATAACCCGGAAGAAAACGGAGGTTACAAATTTGTAGACTTTGAGTGGTATGAAGATGATAAAATGATAGGGAACAAACAATCCTATTCCGCAGGCAATTCTTCAACAGACCACCTCAATGAAAATGCAGCTTATTCGGTTAAGCTGACAGATGAAAACGGGAATAAATACCATACCTGCCCTACTCAAGTAACTTTGGAAGAATTAAGCCAGAATATGATATATCCAAATATTGTACAGGTAGGAGAAACGATTCATGTAGAAACCTTTTTTAATAACAGTCAAGCTACAGAAAAAAACAAACTGGATGTAAGAAACATGAATGGAAGCATTGTTTATAGCCAAAAATTTACAGGAAGTAAAACTAGTTTTAAAATAGGAACTCCGGGGTTTTATTTCGTCCAATTGTATTCTGGTTCTAACGTTCGTGTTGCCAAACTGATAGTAAAAAAATAGAGAACTAAAACAAACACACCTTTCACCTTTGCGTTCCCAATTGGATATTTCGGTGATATTGAACCGCCATTCCGGTTATCAAGAACGAAAAACACAAAGCCAATAAAGTTTATGTAGAACTTAGAAAAATTCAACTCTCAGGCCGGTTATTCCCGGCTTGAGAAAAAATCTTACTTTTACCATACGTAGCAGGCCGAAGGCTAATTTACACTCGCCCGCAAAAATTAGAAAAATCTAACCATTTTCATCTTCAATCTCCGACTTTTTTATGAGTATTTCTCATCGCTCATGGATGTTTGTTTTCCCAATCGAAAAACCAACCATGGCCGGCATCTTTTTCAGGTCCATGCTATCATCAAACAAGATAACACTGGCTACCAGCAGAATATTACCATTTTAAAGCGGCACCTCTGACTATCACCAATTTACCTCAACCCTGACCCCGTCTGGAAAGTTTTCAAAACTCAGGAAACAAGTATTGGACCCGGCATCCCATGATTGCTCAAAGTCGGCGATCTCTTGTCCATCAAGGGTTAGGACAGCTCCTTCCGGTTCTTCAGGCAATAAGATACGCATACTATTGGTGGTATTGGCAGGACTTTTGGCCACAAAAGAATAGCTGCTGTTTCCGTTCTCTTCTTCAGAGATTCTTGCGGCGGTCGCAAGAACCTGCGGTTTCTTTGGATCTTCTATCCTGCCCAGGTTGAATAGCAAGGCTTGTTCGCCGGGCTGAACGGTCTTTTGAGAAAGAACCGGCAGTTCACTATCGAACAGATCAATAACAGGTTCATCCACGACAAAGGGCTCATCATTGACACCTTCATCCATGACCGCTACCATATCATAAGGACCTCTTTCCAAAAATAGACTGTTCTTGAAATTTAATGTTCCGGATCCGGCAGACTCATACATTTCCCTGACAATATCCACGTAACGGGTATCATTGTCTTTCTCCAAAACAAATTCTTTTGGATCCTGACGCACGATATAAACATCTCCATCGCCATATTCATATTTACCGGTTTGGTCAACAGATTCAACACCCATCATCTCAAACAAATGTTCCGAGGGAGCCTCATAATCATGGTCATCTGTATTCCACCATCCCTGAACGGTCTGGAACGGGTCGATGTCCCGGCCGCAATAAATAAGTTGACCGCCGTTTTCCACCCATTCAGCAATGTGGGTATGCCCTTCAGGAGTAAGCGGTTTCATGCCGGAATACGACATAACCAGTACTTTGGTATCTTTAAACGTTTCTTCGTACGAAACATTCTCCAAATGGAGCGTTTTCACAGGCACACCGCGCTTCAAAAGCGGCAACGTTTGTCCGTAAAAATTGGCCAGCTGAGGATCATCGTACCCGTCATGCGTAGGAAAACGCTGAAACATCAATGAATTGGACATTAAAACACTCACGCCCCCGGACCCGGATACTTTATTATCAGAGGCTGGCATTTCATTTAAAACATTGATCATGACCTGTACCTGTGTGGCATAATAATCGGGGATTTTTGCTCTTTCATCGCTGTCGGCACTCACCTTGTAACGACCTTCATAGATACGGTTTGGCCACGGCATCACCTCATAATTTGAAATGTTGGGATACAAAAGCTGGGCAATGAAAGTGGCCTGATAATTCTTTTTATAGTCCATCCAGTCACGCCCCCAGTCTTCTATCGGGTCGGTCAGAAAAAACATTTTGCGACCGGTTGGCGCCGTCATAGACTCCATAGAGCCATATTCCAGAAAAGCGGTTTCAAAAACGCGTTCTTTGGCTTCACCGTTGTAATAATTGGGCTCACGGGCGGTTCCCGTCCAGACCTGAGCAATGTAACCATCCATAGCTGACAAAGAAGCCAGGCTGGCTTCAGGACTTACAATCTGCCATTGCGAATAATTCACCAAAGAGTGGGTTGGCACATAACAACGAACATCCATGCCCTTGGTTTTGCCATACTCTTTGGCATATGTAAAACATTCTTCCAGGGCCCGGTAATAAAGATGATACTTGAGCTGATTGGACAGATAAGTGTTTTCAGGTGATTCGTGCTGGGGACGCCATTCAAAGCCATAGTAATCCTCCCACTCCCGTTTAAAGGCTTCACTATATCCGGCACGCATCCAAAATTCTGGCTCTTCCAGATAGATGGCATCAATTCCGGCATCAATCACCCGTTTTATCTGGGTCTCCTTAATGTATTCAATAAAATTTTCCGTAGGTACAATATAAGGCACCATTTCTCCATGCCACAAGGTATCGCCTTCCTGGGTCACTTGCCCCTCATCCAGGTGAGGGGTGCCATCCCACTCTCCGGTGAAATAGTCCTGATATTCGCCCCAGGCAATGCCTGTCATGAAGTGGGTGGTGTAACCCCGGTCACGCCATGACTGCACCCTTTCTTCAAAAGTCATATCGCTCTCACCGTGATGTTCTTTCACACTATAAACCAGGGCAACATCCGATCTGATATCAATAGTCGGCTTCCATGGCTGGGAGGTTTGGAATACTGTTTTTTCACGCTTATCCTTCTCAATCTCATTGGAAGAAGCGCATGAACCCAAATAAA
>JBNJFN010000023.1:0-17296 GCA_051746885.1 Bacteroidota bacterium
GTATCTATAACCACAACCACAGGATATGTTACTACGGACTATTTACAATGGGCACCTTTTTTGGTGGTAATCATATTCATGTTGATGTTTCTTGGGGGTTCAGGGGGTTCTACCGGAAGTAGCATCAAAATTGTAAGGGTGACACTACTGATCAAAAACAGTGCCCTGGAGTTGAAACGCTTGCTCCATCCGAATGCAGTAATTCCGGCCAGGTTGGATAAAAAAAGCATCGATCCCAAGATTATCAACAACATTCAAGCATTTGTGATACTCTATATTATGATTCTTGCAGCAAGCACCATAATAATTTCATCTATGGGTTATGATCTCGCCTCATCCCTGGGTTCTGCCGCTGCCACTTTGGGTAATATCGGTCCGGGGTTCGGCGCCGTGGGGCCTGGAGAAAATTATGCCCACATTCCTGATTTCGGAAAATGGTTCCTTTCTATTCTTATGCTAATCGGCAGACTTGAACTGTTTACCGTGCTTATTCTCTTCTCCCCGGCATTCTACAAAAAATAGGACATCCTTAAACAAAAAGGAATACAGTTATAGGAGGTAATTTCAAAAAATCAATAATATAAAAACCCCCCGAAAAACACACCTCAATGAACAAAAACATTGCAAACTGAGGCCAGAGGCTTCGGGCGGGTTTCTAAGTATTCAACTAACAGAACCTTCTAAGAGACCAAATCTCCTTTACCTTCACGGATGATATACGGTTCATTATTCGTACAATCCACTATAGTGGATGCCTCAACATTACCCCAACCACCATCTATGATCACATCAACCTGTTTTTGGTACTTTTCGAAAATTTGTTGCGGATCAACAAGGTAATCCATAACTTCATCATTGTTATTGCGCAGGGAAGTGGTCATAATGGGCTCCCCCAGTTCTTCAACTATTTGCAGGGGTATGTTGTTATTGGGTATACGGATGCCTACAATGTCTTTATTGCTTTTATACAATTTGGGGATTTTATTGCTGGCAGGCAAAAGAAAGGTAAACGGGCCGGGAAGATTATGTTTCAGCAATTTGAAGGTAGATTTATCCAGGGGTTTTGTAAACTGTGAAACCTGGCTAAGATCCTTACAAATAAGTGAAAAACTGGTTCTGCTTTTCTGATCCTTCCTGATCATATTGACCTTGTCCTCCGATTTTGTGTTGTTAATTCTCCATCCTAAAGCGTATACGGTATCGGTTGGGTAAATGATGACACCATCATTTCTGAGAACATCGGCTACTCTGCGAATTTGTCGCTGGCTGGGTGTTTCAGGATGAATTTTTAAATACATAGGCGTTGCGTTTAAAGTGTTAGAAAAAATGAATTGATTAATATTTATATTAACGATATAAACTGTTTAAAATTTTATCAATGTATTTTATTTATTGCCCATTGTATCACTATTTGATAAATATAATAATATGACATTTTAAACCCCCCATTTGTTTGATAAAACTCAAATTCATTTCACGGGGGTAAAAATGAGAATCATGATTAAAATCCTGCCTCTTTTTCTTAAACCTGTTGTCATCCGGGCAATGCATAAAAAAGGACTGGACAGCAGCAAACCGCTTTACCAGTCCAACCTCCCCATAATACCTATTTAATCTAAATCTGTAGTAAGGGTTTATTTTCCGGCATTTCGGTAATCATTCAGAAATTTTTCAAGTCCGGTATCCGTTAAAGGATGTTTCAGAAGGCCTAAAATCGGATTAAGCGGACAAGTTGCCACATCGGCTCCGGCTTCCATCACCTGAACGATATGCAGGGTATGGCGGATAGAAGCTGCGAGAACCTGGGTTTCAAAACCGTAATAATTGTAAATATTAACGATTTGCCTAATCAGGGCCACTCCATCGGTTGAAATATCATCAATTCTGCCTATGAAAGGAGATACATAGGTAGCTCCCGCTTTGGCTGCCAATAATGCCTGGCCTGCAGAGAATACCAGTGTACAATTGATCCGAATGCCCTTTTCTGAGAGATACTTAATGGCTTTAACCCCTTCTTTGATAATGGGAATTTTCACTACAATCTGGGGATGCAAAGAGGCCAGGTGTTCGCCTTCCCGAATCATACCGTCAAAATCAGTTGAAATCACCTCAGCGCTCACGTCCCCATCCACTAACTCACAAATCTTCCTATAATGTTCTTCAATATTCTCTTCCCCGGTAATTCCCTCTTTCGCCATCAGGCTGGGATTTGTAGTCACTCCGTCCAGTACGCCCAGATCCTGTGCCTCTTTTATTTGATCAAGGTTCGCAGTATCGATAAAAAATTTCATATCAGTAATATATTTTGTGTTTGGTTATATAGCAAAAATAATAAAATGATTCCAAAAAGGAAGTATAATAGTTTTGATCAGAAATACAGATCACGTTCGCCCTGCCTTATCCTCCGCAGCCTATCCATTAATTGGCCGGCTCTTTTGGGATCATCCAACTGCTGAATGTTCTCTTCAATTACTTTCCATCCTTTTTCTGCAATATGGGGACGGGCATAATCTACAAGATATTCAGCCAATGTAAGGATGGCGTTGGGCGTACAATAACGCTTTATAAAACCGGGCACGGAAAATTCCATGAAATGTTCGCCGGTCCGGCCCAAACGGTAGCAAGCTGTACAAAAGGACGGAAGATAACCATCTTCCAGCAATTCATCAATCACCTCACCAAGCGATCTTGAATCACCTATATGGAATTGCTCTTTGTTCAGGTTCTGATCTTCATTCTGGGTATCGGCATAAGAACCCAGTTCGATCCGGGTTCCTCCGTCAATCTGGCTTACTCCAAACTGCATGACTTCTTTGCGCAACTCGGGATTTTCCCGTGCAGTAAGGATCAATCCTGTATAGGGAACCGCCAGCCTCAGGATAGCCACCAGCCGGGAAAACTCTTCGTCACTAACTTCATATTTCGGATCAATATCAAGGTTTGCTGCGTCCTTCAGCCGGGGGAAAGATATGGTATGGGGCCCTATGTTATAGCAAGCCTCAAAGTGATTGGTATGGCGAAGCAGCGAAAGCACTTCGAACCTCCAGTCATAAAGGCCAAAAAGGGCGCCAATACCTACATCGTCAACACCAGCTTCCTGGGCCCTGTCGAGCGAAGTCAGACGCCAGTTATAATCCGTTTTCTGCCCTCCGAGATGATACCATTTATAGGCCTCGGGATGATATGTTTCCTGAAATATCTGATATGTTCCTATACCGGCTTGCCAAACCTTTTTAAAACCCTCTATATCGAGCGGTGCAGCATTGATATTCACCCTGCGGATCTCGCCGTTTCCTTTTTTTACCTTATATACCTGTTTGACAGTATGGGCAATATATTCTGCATTATAATCAGGATGTTCCCCATAAACCAGAATGAGGCGCTTCTGCCCGTTATCCTCCAAAGCTTCTGTTTCCCGGACGATTTCATCTCCGGAAAGTGTTTTCCGGACGGCCTCCTTATTGGATACCCTGAATCCACAATATTTACAATTGTTGGTGCATTTATTGCCTATATACAGAGGTGCAAAAAGCACAATACGGTTTCCGTAAATCTTATTCTTCAAGTCACGTGCGCCTTGTTTAATTTCGCGGACCAGTTCCGGATCATCTGCATTGATCAATATAGCAGTATCTTTAAGTGAAAGCCTTTCCTTGTTCAGTGATTTAGCGATGATATCCCGTACTTCCTGCTTACCGGGATTTTTTGTATTATTAATAAAGTCCCATATTTCATCGGGATCGATGAAAGGCTTCATGCGTTCATCTTTGATATGATAACTTCCTGGATTGAATTTCATAAATTGTTTGTTTTTACTTTTACAAAAAATCTATTATCGTATTGGTATTGAAACTATTTTGTTTTTTTACAAAAGTGAGCGTCATTGTCATTCCCTATATTCCACTTTAAAATTGAAGTCATGCCTTCACAAAAACATTTCTTCCCGGTTCATAATCAGTCATTTTTCAGCAGAACGGACTTGGTCTGGATTCCGTTGATGCGGCCTATCTGGCCGGTCAAAGAACCGATTTCATCCGTTGTACCTTCCAGTACCAGCGATATAATGCTGGTACCGTCCGTTTGAGGGAGTCCCTGACGCCCGATAATGATATTGGCATGGCTGGAAAGGATCTCGTTGAGCTTTCCTGCTTTCTGGCGGTCATGAATACGAATGATGGTAGTACCAATTCTCTTTTCCATCAGAATATACCTCCGGATTAGATTTGCAGTTCTATGACCTTGAAACCGACCAAAATCCGTTTCTCAGTCGTTAGTGTTAATTAATTCACAAATATAAATAAAATCCATACAATTCACACAATGATTTCCGATAAAATCATCTCCGAACTCAATTAATCAATGGGTAATTCTGAAAAAAACAGGTTAATTTTTCAATTCGTCTGCTATAACATCCATCATCTGTTGAAATTTCTCCTCTGTATAGCCCGTATTCTGATAAACAATGTTTCCCTGTTCATCCACTACCACATTGCGGGGAATGAATTTATCTGCAAATTTACCGTAAATTACACGGCCGGTGTCGGGGGCAAAATGGAAGTTATAGCCTTTCTCTTTTTTAAAGTCCTTCATCTTAGTCATATTCTGCTCCCTACCAATACTCACCAAAAAGAAATCTTCATTATCCCGGTATTTTTGCCATATTTGATTCTGAAGTGCCGGCATTTCTTTCATGCAGGTAGGGCACCAGGTAGCGAAAAAATTTAACAGCACCACCTTCCCCTGTAATGCTTTAATACTGAATTCCTCACCACTGGTTGTTGTAAAAGTAAACTCCGGAACTTTTTGACCTTCATTGATATTGGTACTTGCTTCGATATCGGCTTCCACTTCTTCCTGCGTTTGCTGATTTTCTCCGTCTTGTTCTTTTTCCCGCCTATTTTGGTTGCAACTCAGTAAAAGTGTTGGAATTGTGAATAGTATGAATAAACGTATCATAAATTATTTATTTTTTATATTAAGGTGCTCACCCGAATTATTCAAAAATAATTCTGATGCTAAATTCCTGAATTATCAAATATATAATATATACACAAATGAAGGCATTATTGTTGAAAAAGTCCAGAGCCTACCATAATTAGCTCGACTCAAACAAAAAATCTTCCATTAATTGGAAATACACAAGCATTTTATTATCTTCATCTGCATAAAATCAAAAAATAAGTTATTATGGAAGAAAAACGAATATTGGGAGTACTCATTACTGACCGGCAAAAGGAAGCCGGAAATGTACAAAATGTCCTTACCGCCTATGGCAGTTCAATAAAAACAAGACTTGGTCTCCATGAGGTGAGTGACAAAACCCTCAGCAAGGAAGGCCTCATTCTTTTGGAACTGACCGGAGATATGGATCAACAGAACAAACTTCAACGGGAACTTGAAAAAATTGAAGGAACAGAAACCAAAGTCATGGCCTTCAAGATGTAAAAAATGATAAGGGGATGTTCAACAATCAAATATTCCGCTAAAAAGTTACAAATTTATTGGACATCCCCTTATTTGATTTCAATCAGTTTAACAGACCACCATAAAAAATGGCATTAAGGAAAAGTTTGTTGGTTCCATACCAGAAACCCCGAAAATTTGGATCATCAAAGAATGAGATAATACTCCCCCTCCCCCTGTCATACACCTGACACCAAAGGGAATGCTCAAGCAATTTTTTATTTTCATCGGATAAATATCCACTCAATAAAGGCTCTTCCCTGATCATCACAGGGGAGGAATAAGGATCACCTGTTTTTTCACAAATGAGCTTATTGGTCCTGAACACCGGCATTTTCTCAGAAGTAACTCCATAACAAACGGGGTGGGTAGGATCTACAGAAGCCTGTAGAATCACACCGTTTATGGATTGGGCACCTCTCCTTTCGCTCCGGTGAATATAAGGCAATGTTAACGCAGAATCCGGGCGAGATGATTCCTTTTCTTCCATCTTAATGAGCTTCTGTCTGGACAACCATCTATTTGCGTTCTCCAAGGCGACAATCTGACCCCCGTTTTTCAGCCAATGATCAATCTTTTTTTTCACGGCTCCACTCCATTGATAGTGGCCATCAGGTAAAATCAATGTATTAAAATCCGAAAGCTTCATATGTTGCAATTCATCGGGTTTAACAAGCACGGATGGGATATGAAACCGCTCATCAAGAAGGTGCCAGATTTGCCCTGCGGAGTAACTATGGACTCCTTGGCCGGCCACAATTAGGATCTCCGGCTTATTCAAAGGTACAAAACTCCAGCTCCCCGGATCAATGCCTTTTTCAGTTAGCCCGGATTCCATGGATACGACATCCGTTCCTTTTTCTTTTACTATCCTTTGCATAGACTGATATACTTTATCATTAGCAATATCCTGACCACCCGATGGAATAAACACGCTCCCGGGATCAAAACTGAATAATTCTCCGTTTGCTTTCAGTGAAAACGGCCGGGTAGCCACTTTAACCAGTATATCTTCCTCCTGCAACTGATAAATGATCTCGTGAATGTTGTAATCGGTATCTCTTATAACATAGCCAATATTGCTTTTCCCTCCTATAAGCTTTCCCCCGGGATATTCAACCGTATCCATCCTTTCACCGGTGAGCATTTCCATGTCCGAAGCGGATTCCACCCCGTCATAATCCAGGTCAAAAGCCAGGGGCATGGTCCAGGCCGATACATCGTAAAATATGCTGTCCTCAAATGTTGTTCGCTTTTCGAAAAGGCTCCTGACCAATCTATATTGTTTTTGCTTCAGTGGCACTACATAGCTATAGTCTGGTTTATATTGATTTCCCTCTTGCTCATAAGATTGGGACAGCTTGTGCACTTCAATTTGATGGTCTTTCAACATTTCCAGAAAATGATGGGTTTTTACAGGAACATCTTCTGAACCAAATACATAGCCCTTTACCGAAGCTTCTTCCACCACTTTATCTATGTCATAAAATCTTCTCTGATAATCGTTCAGTTCTGTTCTGCTCCCGAGGCATCCCCGAAGGCTGGACATCGATACGGTAAACTGGTTTTTAATGGCATCTGCAAAAGAACGTACTCCACGGGGAAGATCAAGCTTTTGCCCCAGCATTCCGGCTTGCTCAAAAAGAATTCCTATACCTCCGTTAATATCCGGATAGGTGGAGCCTTTACCATAATAAAAATCATCGAAGGTTTCTTCACTAAAATATAAATTTCCTATATCATCCAATGCTTCGGAATGATATTCCGCGAGCTTTTTGGTGAGCCGCTGATTTTCTTCGGGGGTACGGGGATTGACCCTTTCCGGTACTCCCGGCTGAAAAAAGAAGGTAGAATGGGTACCCATTTCATGATGGTCTGTAAGTAGATGAGGTTTCCAGGCATGAAACTTTTCCAGCCGCGATTTACTTTCGGGATGCTGGGCAGGCAACCAGTCCCTGTTCAGATCGAACCAGTAATGATTGGTTCTTCCTCCGGGCCAGTCCTGTCGAAACTGTCTCCCGCGATGGTCTTTGTTGATGGTTTTATGGATATGCATATTGCTCCACTGGGCGGCACGGCTAAACCCATCGGGGTTCAGGCAAGGATCGATCAGCACAACGGTATTTTCAAGGATATTTTCCACCTCCTGATCTTTGGAAGCTGCCAGATAGTAAGCCATAAGCATAGAGGCATTGCCTGCGCTGGACTCATCTCCGTGCACGCTATATCCCAGCCATGCGATCATGGGCATATTCTGCTGAGTGTATAGCTCATTTTTTCCATAAATATAATCCAAATGCCGCTTTCGAATGGTATCAATTTTCTTCTGGTTTTCCGGAGACGTAATCCTAAGCAGATATAAAGGCCGGTTTTCATGAGTACGCCCATATTCCCGAATGGAAATCCGTTCGGATTGCTCAGCCAGGTTTTTCATATAATGAATAAGCTGGTCATGAGAGAAATGCCATTTCCCAAACTCATGTTTGCTATAATAACCAGGATACGGAATGTTTTCATCCAGACGGGCATCAGGCCCAAAATAAAAGGCTTCGTCAATTTGTGCAAGAGCTGTGTTCATCAAAAAAACCATTAAAAACAAAAAAGATAAACGCTTCATAATATAAAATTTTATTGATTCCAAAAGACAAGTCATATCAATAATATGGCCGGCACCTGCCGGATATCAATTGCTACTATTCATCAAAATTAAATACGGGATTTTTTATTTCATAATTTGTTGTAAATTTATTAAATTAAAATTCATTCAAAAGAGATTTTATGATGTATAAAGAAGAAGAATACAACGCAATGCCTCTTTTGGGAGAAAAGCTTCCTGAAATGCATGTCACCACTACACATGGTAAAAAAGTACTCCCAAGGGATTATAAAGAAAGCTGGATTGTTCTATTCAGTCACCCCGCGGATTTCACACCGGTATGCACGACCGAATTTGTAGCTTTTGCAAATAAAGCTGAGACATTTAAGAATCTGAACACCCAGTTGATAGGATTATCCATGGACCAGGTGTTTTCTCACATTAAATGGATAGACTGGATCAAGGAAAATTTCAATACGGAGATCCCTTTTCCGATCATTGCTGATGATAGCGGTAGCGCAGCGAGGAAGCTCGGCATGCTTCATCAAGGTAAAGGAAGCAACACAGTAAGGGCCGTTTTTATATTGGATCCCAATGGTTTCATTCGACTTATACTCTATTACCCTCAGGAAATAGGACGTAAAATTGATGAGATTTTGAGAGTAATCAAAGCCTTACAGACATCCGACGAAAATCAGGTATCGCTACCCGCCGACTGGCCGGAAAATGAACTGATCGGAGAAAAGGGCATCATTCCCCCGGCTGCAGATGTAAATACTGCAAATAAAAGAAGGGACCTCACCAATTGTTACGACTGGTGGTTCTGCTACAAAGATCTAAAATAACAGGTCGGCATTTGACATTCAAAACTTTAGCATCGAGATCATCCAAATACCCTTTTATAATATGTTGAATGGAGCATCCCGATGCCCCATTCAACAATTACTTATTTCCCGGCCAAGTCAGGCATTGTCAATTGCCAACTAATTTTTTTTTGCCGCTTGCCAATTTCTTACTTGGGATATTTAATCCTTGCATGGTAGAAATTCTGAAGCTTCTTCTTGAAGATGCCCCGTATGATGGTGATATCCCGGAAGGTGATGTCCACATTCTCAAACTGACCTCCGTTGAGCTGCGAATCGATGATCTGGTCGACAAGGTTGTTAATTGTCTTTTCATCCAGGGAACTATAACTTCGGGAGGCAGCCTCCACAGCGTCAGCCATCATCAGCGCAGCCATCTCCTTGGAAAATGGTTTGGGACCGGGATAGGAAAATTCTGATTCATCCACTTCCTCCTCGTTGTATTCCTGTAAATACTTCTTATAAAAATAATGCACCCTGGTGGTACCGTGATGGGTACGGATAAAATCCACAATGGGACCGGGTAATTTATAGCGGGAAGCGTATTCAATCCCTTGCTTAACATGGTTGATAATAATTTTGGCGCTTTCCCGGAATTCTAATTGCTGATGGGGATTAAAATCGGTGTCCTGATTCTCAATAAAGTAGATGGGGTTTTTCATCTTGCCGATATCGTGATACAGAGCGCCCGTACGCACCAACAGTGTATTTCCTCCGATCTGATAAGCGGCAGTTTCTGCCAGACTTGCCACCTGCACGGAATGCTGGAATGTTCCGGGAGCCTGTTCGGATAACCTTCGGAGTAACGGCTGGTTGGTATCGGAAAGTTCCATAAGGGTTACATCCGAAAGGAATCCGAAAGTTTTTTCAAAGACAAAGATCAGGGGATAAGAAGCAAGCACCAGCGCACCATTGATTCCGAAGTAACCAACGTTCACCCAATTCACACCCTCTATATTTCCCTCTTGGGTAATGGAAATGCCAAAATAAACGAAAATATAGCTTACTACCACCATGGCAGCTGACAGAAAAAGCTTTCCACGCCGGCTCAGGCTGGTCAAACTAAAAATGGCCACAATTCCTGCAATGAAATTCAGGAATATAAACTCAAAACTATGGGGGGCGAACGAACCAATCAGCATTATGGTGATGATGTGGATAAACAATGCCAGTCTTGCATCATAGAATGAACGAATAATAATGGGCAAAATCGCAAATGGGATGATATAGAACACCTCAGGCCTCAATTTTACGGTATAGCTGGAAACAAAAACCATCAGAATCACCAGCAGAAGAATGAACAGCGTTTTCAGACTGTTCTGAAGGATTTCATACCGGAAATGATACAGGAACAAATACAGGACAAATATTGCGGCGAATACAAAAATAAACTGACCCAGCAAAATGATTTCATATTGATAATCATCACCCAACCGCTGTTCATACTCCCTCTGCAGAGACTCCAATATTCGGTAGGTTGTTGAATCAACCACCTCCCCCTTGGATACAATCCGTTCTCCTGCCTGTACCATCCCTTTTGTAATGGATACATTCTCAAGCATGCTTTGCCTCACGCTTTGAGAGGTCTCCTGATCATAAAGCAAATTGGGCTTAATAAAATCGTAAAAATTCAGATCTTCGTAAAAATCCACCTGTCTGTCGTTTTTCAGATCCAAATCCCCCACATACTTTTCCACATGGCTGATCACATATTTATACGCCTCTTTCTGATCATAAATTTCGGAATATTCATGCTCTTCAGCCACATTATCCTCTAAAATCACAATTTCCGAATCCTGATCCAGATCACCATAAACTTCGGAAACCTCCACAATACCTTTACCATATACATCTTCAAACAACTCCAACACATAATCATAAAATTGCTCTGTTCTTTTTTCAAAATCGCTGTTTATATAATCTTCTTCCAGCTCATCTTCCGTGTATTTTTCCTGAAAAACTTCCTTTAGCTTCTCATTATATGCTTCCGTAAATTGTTCGATCTGCCTTTTATAGATCGTACTGTCGTACCGAAAATAGGTTCTGAAATTTTCCAGTATACTGTCCCGCTCATACTTTATCTGCTGTTGGCTTTTATATACAGGAAAATCGAAAGGAGCAATCAAAGTTTCATGCATCCAGGGCTTTCCTTTTTTAAATTCGTACTTGAATTTGCCTTCCCTGGGCAAAAAACCAGCTATGATCACAATGGTGAGCAGAAACAGCACCACGTGGAATATGTTGTTATATTTACCCTTTACAAAAGAAAAAAGCTTTTTCATAAACTCCCCATTAATTCAAAAATTATTATTCTACAAAAGTAAAAATTTTGTTAATGTATGTTTACCCTAATCCCTTATAACTAAATTATCTGTTCAATGTTCAATTATGTATGTCCAGTTAAAAGGAACCTGAGATAAAATTCTTATTTTTGATGAAAACGCTAAAGATGGAATTCGGCATTTGTTTAAACGCGCTCATTCCGCTAAGGGCTGCTCCCGAAAATAAAAGTGAAATGACCGACCAGCTTCTTTTCGGGGAAGCGTTTGAGATATTGGAGGTCAATGAAAAATGGAGTTATATAAAGAGACTCACAGACGAATATGAAGGATGGTTCAGCAGCAGACATTTCCTTCAATGTTCGGAAGATGTGATCAGCCGGCTGCACGCCTCCCGCCGGTACATATTGAGCCGGCCATTCAACCTGTTAAAATCAGACAATAACCAGTTAATCCTGCCGGCGGGCAGCATCCTTCCATTTTTTAACAGAGAAAACAAAACATTCAGGGTTGGTGATCAAAAATATTTCCTGCAAGAAACCCTGGAAAAAAATAAGCAAGACAAACGAAAAATGATAGAAACCACGGCATGGCAATTCATCAATGCCCCTTATTTATGGGGAGGAAAAACGGTGTTCGGCATCGATTGTTCAGGATTCACCCAGATCCTTTACCGGATTGCAGGTATTGACATACCCAGAGATAGTCACCAGCAAGTTAACCTAGGAGAAACAGCCGACTTTACAGCCGAGGCTGGTACAGGTGATCTGGCATTTTTCGGTAACGAAGAAGGGCGCATCACCCATACGGGAATTATACTTGAAGCAGACCAGATCATTCATGCCTCGGGAAAAGTACGGGTTGATACAATCGACGGGCAGGGGATCTATAACAGGGAAACCAAAAGATATACGCATAAGCTTAAGGTTGTAAAGAGGATAATGCTTGAATGCTAGAATGATTGATTGATTGGATGATTGTATGATTGGATGGATGAGGCTAAGTCTGGGGCTGAGGCTGAGGAAGGTTGAGAAAGAAAATTCTATGGTAACAATTTATATTTATGAGCTATACATATGATTATCCCCGACCGGCAGTAACGGTGGACTGCCTGGTATTTTCAAGAGATAACAGAAACCTCAGATTAATACTGATTCAGAGAGACAGACCCCCGTTTGAAAAATCATGGGCGTTGCCCGGGGGTTTTGTAGAAATTGATGAAGATCTGGACGAAGCCGCCTACAGGGAATTAAAGGAAGAGACCAATATCTCTGACCTGGAACTCCGTCAATTCCGTGCTTTTGGCAAACCGGGCAGGGATCCGCGGGGAAGAACCATATCCATTGTATATTACGGATTTGCGGACAATGAAAAAACCCGGCCCAAAGCGGGATCGGATGCCAAAAATGTCGGGTGGTTCGATATTAATGACCTGCCTGCGCTGGCATTCGATCATGATCAAATTATTGAAATGGCACGGGAGGAATTAAGGGTTTGAGGTTGGTTAAATAAGGAGAGGGGGGAGATAAAAAAGCACCAATCATCAAATCTCAAATTCCAAATATTCAAAATTCCAAACTTAGACAACTCAGGTTTAGGTCATTTGAAATTGGTTATTCGAAATTATTTGTTATTTGGTGCTTTCTTAATAATTGGTGCTTTCATTATACAATTAAATAATCTCTTTAAATTTAGAATAAGATCTCCTTCTTCTTAAAATAATCGACGATTTTATCCACCGATTCCTGAACATTCAATTTATCGGTTTCAATAGTGATTTCGGGATTTTCCGGTTCTTCATACGGAGCCGAAACGCCTGTAAATTCCTGTATCGTACCATTCCTGGCTTTCTTATACAGCCCTTTGGGATCTCTTTCTTCACAGATGGAAAGGGGAGCAGTAACATGGACTTCAATAAAATCGCCCTCTTCATTCAGATTTCGGGCCCTTTCCCGGTCTTTCCTGTATGGGGAAATGAATGAAGTAATGGCAATAACCCCGGCTTCAGCAAAAAGATGGGCCACCTCTCCTATCCTGCGAATGTTTTCCTCACGATCTTCGGGAGAAAAACCCAGATCACCGTTCAGTCCGTGACGTACATTATCGCCATCAAGAATGAAGACATTGGTGTTCATATCAAAAAGTCTCTTTTCCAGCTCTGTAGCAATGGTGGATTTTCCACAACCTGAAAGCCCGGTCAACCAAAGCACCACACCTTTGTGTCCGTTCTTCTTTTCTCTTTCCTCTTTGGTGATGACCGTATCATGCCATACCACATTGGTACTTTGCTTCTTATTCGATTCGCCAGCCTCACCTTTTGAAGTCAGGTAAGCTTTCAGAATGTCTCCCACAGGTTTTCTGAGTATCCGTTCGTCTACATCTTCCCCGTTTTTCAGTTTATTTCTCACCTCTTTTCCACTTATGGAAACTGACTGATACCCCTTAGGCTGGAACTCACTGATCAGGCCCACCCTGTTGATCTCTTTAAAGAAAGCTGCAAAACCCACTTTAACGGGTTCAATACCGAGCTCACCATTCAATTTGTCAAATTTATAATGGGCATCGAAGTCCCCCCAGATGGGTGTGCCGTCGTCAAAGGGTGCATCGGCATGTTTACGGCCGATCACGATGTTGGTGAATCCGTAATTTTGTCTGTAGATGGCATGCATCACAGCTTCTTTCGGACCGGCATAGAACATCTTCATATCAAGCCCTATCAAAAGCATCTCATCATCGAGGTCATATCCCCTGTTCTGCCACAACTCTTCATCTTTATCACCATATCCGATCCACCGGCCCTCAATAAGGGCTTCATATGTCCGCATGCGCACATCGGCAGGAATGTCATCCGACTTGGTGGCTCCTACAAGCGGGTTCAACACGGTGCCGGTAAAATATCCCTGCCGGGTAAGTTGTTCGGCCGCATAGACCATGGCATATTCATGGGCGCGATGCAGGGCATTGCGTGTTTGAAAGGCAACAACCTTCTCCCACCCCCTTTTCGCAAAAAGATTTCGTGTTTCAGCCGGCGTAAGCATATATTGCCCGAAATTGGGATTCCTGGGTTGAGGGAAAGCCCAAATGTTACCCCCTAGAAGATAATCCCTGGGATCTTCATTGAATATCCGGGCACCCGGATGGTCATTGCGGTTGGTTCCGTAAACGGTTTTGTTATACTTTTCTTTATCAAATGGATAAATATCAGTTATCTCCAAAGTTCCAACAAATTCACCCTTCTCGTTTTCCACTGCCACCATTTCCCCTTTACTAAGTTTATCCGCCTCTGCCTTGTGAATGGGGAAACCCAGGGGAATGCTCCAGGCATATTTATTCCCGTTCCTTTCAATAATTTCCTCGTCCAGTACCTGATGGAATTCATCACGGTTCATAGGACCGGTAAGCGGAGATAAGGCACCGTCAGCCATTCTGTAAAAAACAGAAAGATCAGCATTACCGATCTTATATACATTATAGTTTTTTGCCTTATTGGCAAGATTTTCCCTTTCCAGTTCGGGGATGATCCGGTTTATTAATCCACAACCCCCATGAGGAGGTAAAAGACTGTTCGTCATCTGTTGTCGTTTTTTATGGTTTGACATGAAACATGAAATATTATGTATAATTTACAACATTCTCTGAAAGTGTTCAAAGATACATAATTTCTGTTTTAATCATACAATAAAACGGACTTATTCTAAATAATTACGCCAAAACGGGGTTTTCAAACCCATAAAGATATAAATTAGAATAATAATTGTAAACTCCTGAAATAAATCGTATCACAACAGTGAAAGTTTCAATATTAAAATGTTGTTAAAAAAATATATAATTTTATCTTTGTTACGCTGTTCTTATATTAATCCGATGTTAACTAAAAGATTTAAAAATGGTGAATCAAGAAAAAGTACAGGAGATCAACAAGCTGCTTGAGGAAGCTTCTGCTCAGGAGATAGTCAATTATATTCTGGAGCATTACAAAAAAGATACGGTTTTTGCCACCAGTCTAGGTGCCGAAGATCAGGTATTAACCGATATGATCGCTTCCAGGCATAAAGATGCCTACATCATCACACTTGATACCGGAAGGTTATTCCCGGAAACCTATACATTGATCGATAAAACAAACAAGCATTATGGCATCAAAATGGATGTTTATTTTCCCGATTACAAGCGGGTGCAGAAGATGGTGAAAGAAAGGGGCATCAACTTGTTTTACGACAGTATAGAAAACCGGAAGTTGTGCTGCCACATCCGAAAAATTGAACCCTTGCAGAGGGCAACAGAAGGAATGAAGGTCTGGATTACCGGATTAAGGAGGGCACAATCGGTTACCAGGATCAATCTGCAGCCCGTAGAATGGGATGCACAAAACGAGATGCTCAAGGTGAATCCGCTTTATGACTGGTCAGAGAAGGATGTATGGAATTACATCAAGGGGAATGGAGTGCCCTACAATGAACTCCATGATAAAGGTTACCCCAGCATAGGCTGCGAACCGTGTACACGAGCTGTAAAACCCGGAGAAGATGTACGCGCCGGAAGATGGTGGTGGGAAGAACCCGATAAAAAAGAATGTGGGTTACATGCGAATGGTAATAATAAAAACTCACATTGATTCGATCAGGCTCAGGTAAATGAACTATACATCGAAAAAATTCCCGGCCAAGCAGCCGGGAGTTTTTTTTATAAACAGGTATCATTTTCAAAAAAGAGGCTGTCCTCTATTTCATCTTAGGACAGCCTCTTTGGAATTTAAATCATAAAGGATTTTAATAACCCGGATTCTGGTTTTCAATATTCGGATTGGCGTCCAACTCATCTTCGGGGATCGGGAAAGCCAATCTTTCATCACCATAAGGAATAGGCTCAGCAATTTGACTGGCTACATCAGGTATATCCTGTTCAGTTCTGAGCAAATCAAAATAACGATGTCCTGCGCCGGCCAATTCCTTGCGTCTTTCTGTAAGTATATTTTCCTCATTAAGATCCGCATAATCACCGGCTCCTCTGGCATTAGCCAATTCATTCAGCATGGATAGAGCATCTTCATTCGGATCTCCTTCATGGAATGCAGCCTCGGCATAATTTAATACAACCTCAGGATAATCTATTATGCGAATGTTGTAAGTTCCATTTAAGTTCTGATATCTCATTGGAAAACCTTGTGAGGTATACGGATAGCGTGCTTCGTTCTCTTCATATAAACCCAATAAATCATCAGTAAAAATAAAATCCCCATATCCGCGCGGATCCCACATATAACCTACAGAAGTAGTATTTAACCTGTCAGAAGATGTGAAGGCCAATTCGAAAATGCTCTCATTTGTCTCTTTATTCTCCCATTGGGTTTCATAAAGAGGAGCAGCAGTATACTGGTAATCATAATTTGGATTTTCGATAATCTCATACGCCAAATTCATGGCTTCCTCATAATTGCCAATATAAAGAAGATATCTGCTATAAAGGGCTTTAGCGGCATCAACTGAAATCTCCGTTTTGGTGCCATCAAAGCTGGAATCCATCAGATCAAGAGCCATTTCGAAATCATTTTCAATTTGGCCTCTTGTTTCCGCAAGAGTTGACCTTGCCGGGGGAGCCTGGGAAGCAGATTTATCAAATTCTGTTACAATGGGTACACCATAATCATAATCTTCAACAAACATGGTGCTATAAAGCCTCATGAGGTCAAAATAAAAGAGGGCACGCAGCGTATAGGCCTGGCCTTTGTAATAATCGGCTTCACCGGCTTCATCGGTTACATCAGAATGAATGGCAATGTTGGACTGCTGAAGGCATTCGTAGATGTTGGTCCAGGTATCAATTGCATATGCATCATTGGCCAGCATATTAAAACGGCCCACGTTAATATAGCGACCCGTACTTTCATCATTGTTGGTATTGTCGCTTCTAACTTCTCCAAAAATGATCATATCCCGTCCATAATATTCTGCAGTATTCATATCATCATAAACACCATTCACCAGGTTATGGAGGTCATCTGTAGTTTGTATTCCTTCTTCAAACTTTTTTGTCTGAAAGAGCCCGGGCTCCAGAAAATCTTCAGAACAGGAAATCATTCCTATTCCAATAAGCCC